>JBBQFZ010000001.1:0-159636 GCA_038322455.1 Gemmatimonadales bacterium
CCGATGTCGCTTGCATGCAGCGGTGGAGTGGTGGCTGCGGCGCTGACCGCAATGTCAGATGGTATCTCGGGCGCGATATCGAACGGATTTCATCACGCCTACGCGTCGCACGGGAGCGGCTTCTGCACGTTCAACGGTCTGGTAATCGCTGCAAAGGCGGCTCTTGCCGCTTGTGCGAAGCGCGTACTGATCCTGGATCTCGACGCCCATTGCGGCGGAGGGACGGCGTCTCTGATCGCGGACGATCCGCGCATCTGGCAAGTGGATGTCGCTGTCAGCACGTTCGATTGGTACAAGCGATCGGACAGACTGAGATTGCGTGTCGTCAAGGAAGCGAGCGAGTACCTGCCCACAATCGGGCGGAGGCTCGCCGAGCTCGACGACGATGCGATCGATTTCGATCTCTGCATCTACAATGCGGGAATGGATCCACATCAGGACTGCCTGATCGGTGGGCTCGACGGGATAACCAGCGAGTTACTCGCGCAGAGGGAGGCGCAGGTTTTTGCCTGGTGCAAGCGACGGGGCCTGCCTATCGCCTTCGTTCCCGCGGGAGGCTACGTGAGTCGCAGCCTGAATGAGGCGGCGCTCGTAGGGTTGCACAGACTCACGTTAGCGCAGGCAGCGGCGTAACAGAGCGCAGGTGAGACGAAGGACGGAGACAAATTGCGTCTACTGGCGCTAATATAGCACCAGCGCTATATATCGACTATGCTATATAATCGTCCATGGCTTGGGAGGTCGAATACACGGACGAGTTCGAGGCCTGGTGGATCGAGCTCAGTGCGGCGGAAAGGGAATCAGTAGCGGCGTATGTGGCCCTCCTTGAAGACAGGGGACCTGGTCTCGTCCACCCTTACTCGTCCGGAATTCGGGGATCGCGCTTTTCACATATCCGGGAATTGCGGGCTCAGCACAAGGGGCGCCCCTATCGAGTGCTCTACGCGTTCGATCCAAGGCGAATCGCGATCCTCCTTGTCGGCGGAAACAAGAAAGGAAACGATCGCTGGTACGAGACAACCATTCCAATCGCAGAGAAGCTGTACGCGAATCACCTGGCAGAACTAATAAGGCAAGGGTTAATCGATGCCAAAAAAATTTCGTGATCTGGTCCGTAAGACGATGACCCTCGAACAGCGGGCTCGTGCCGCTAAGCGCGCCAGGACGATGCTTACGGAAATGAGCCTGACAGAATTGAGGAAGGCCAGAGAGCTCTCACAGCTCGAGATGGCGGAAAAACTCAAGACTACGCAATCGAGCATTTCGCGACTCGAGCGCCAGGCTGACATGTACCTAAGCACTCTAAGGGAGTACGTAGAAGCATCCGGCGGACAATTGGAGCTGATCGCCCGCTACCGCGACACTGAAATCCGCCTTGTCCACTTCGCCGATCTGGCTTCGGCGTAGAAGGGAGGGCTATCCCGATGGTGACCCGGGATCGAGCCCGAGCGACCCTATTCCGGCCGCCTCGTCGTCCGGCTTGAGCCGAAGCTGCACAGATCATGAAGCCCTTGCTGAGGAGCTCTTTTCGGCCATACGCGAGCGAAGGCGGCGCGAGTGGCCTGACGCAAATGGTCTGAAGCCAACAAGGCCTCGGGTCTCTGAATGACCGCAGATCGAAGGCGCCCCAGCCCGAAACGGGGCACACGTTCCCTGGCGCGTGAGCTGTCGGGATCCGGCATACGCGTCACCGAAAACGTCGCCGAGCTGTATGACGAGCTGAGGCGCGCGAAATGACGACCGACATTTCCCGCGCAGCGAAGGTGCAGCGACTGATACTGCTCACCGGCGCGAGCGGATACATTGGCGGCCGCCTTCTGCGCACGCTCCACGACAAGGGCGAGCGCGTGCGCGCGAACGCGCGTCGCCCCGACGATCTGCGCGGGTCCGTACCGCCCGATGTGGAAGTCGTTGGTGGAGATGTGCTCGACCCCGCATCGCTGGCACCGGCGTTCGAAGGAGTCGACACCGCGTACTACCTCATTCACGCGATGGCATCCAATCGCGATTTCGAGATCGAGGAGCGCGCCGGCGCCGAGAACTTCGCCAACGCCGCCAGGGCCGCCAAAGTCAGACGCATCATTTTTCTCGGAGGGCTCGGCGACACGGGACTGTCGAAGCACCTCACGAGCAGGCAGGACGTCGGGCGCATACTTCGGGAGAGCGGGATCGCGACGGTCGAGTTCAGGGCTTCGATAATACTTGGCTCGGGCAGTCTATCGTTCGAGCTGGTTCGATCCCTGGTGGATCGTCTGCCGGTGCTGATAGTTCCACGGTGGGCGAGCCAGCGGACGCAGCCGATCGCGATCGAAGATGTGATCGCGTATCTCGTCGCCGCGCTCGACGTGGAGCTGTCGACCAGCGAGATCGTCGAAGTCGGTGGTGCCGACCGCGTTTCGTATCTGGACCTCATGCGCGAATACGCGAAGCAGCGGTCTCTGCGCCGCTCCTTCGTTCCGGTGCCGGTGCTCACTCCGTGGCTGTCGAGTCGGTGGCTCGGACTGGTGACACCGGTCTACGCACGCGTCGGTCGCAAGCTGATCGATAGCCTTCGGAACGAGACGGTCGTCAAGTCGAACACCGCCGCGCTCCTCTTTCCGGAGATCAGGCCGAGGGGATTTCGCGAGGCAATGGCTCGCGCGCTGCTGAATGAGGATCGCGAGCTGGCGGAGACGCGCTGGTCCGACGCGCTGTCGTCAGTGGGATCGAAGGCGCGTCTAGGAAGAACATCGACGGGATCGCGCATCGTCGACACCAGGAGCGCGACGGTCGCCGTCCCGCCGGCGCAGGCGTTCCGCGCCATCGAGCGAATTGGCGGAGCGTCGGGCTGGTACTACGGCGACGGCCTGTGGCGGATCCGCGGAGGAGTCGATCTTCTCTTCGGCGGCCCCGGTATGCGACGCGGCAGACGGGATCCCGCGATGCTTCGTCTGGGTGATGCCGTCGATTTCTGGCGCGTCGATGCAGTCGAGCCGGGTCGCATGCTGCGATTGCGCGCGGAGATGAAAGTCCCGGGGCGGGCATGGCTGCAGTTCGAGGTAACGGGTGACGAAAAGCGCAGCGTGATACAGCAGACGGCCATCTTCGAGCCGCACGGCGTTGGCGGGCTGCTCTATTGGTACGTGCTGTATCCCGTGCACCGATTGATCTTCAGCGGAATGCTGCGCGGCGTGGCGAGCTTCGCCGAGGTGGGAACAGGATCTCGAATGCGGCAGAGATTACGTGTTAAACGGGCTCCGTCGCGACGTTCTTGACGGGAGAGGACCGAGGGCTCTAGCTAACTGCATTGATAAACGCGGACTGATTGAGGATTGCGGACGGTCATCGATCCTCAGTCAGTCCGCGTTATCCAATGCCCTTGGTTTCGCCCACCGATCGTCCGCGCGGGCTAGTGGTGGTGGTGCGCAGCCCCCATCGCGATCGTGTACGGTGCTCCCCGAGCGCATTTGAGCGCCGAATTTGTGGAGGTGAACATGCCCTTCGGATTGTTCTTCCAGAACCACACGTGCAGATCGTAGTGGCGAAGCGAGGCTGGCATGATTGGTTCATGACCATCCATTGGTCCGGCCAATGTGTGACCGAAGATGCTCGGCACCTTTCCACCGGCGGCGGCGACCGGCACGAACCACTCGGCGCCCGCTAGCACGAGCCTCCTTCCGGCCGGCTCGTAAATGAGGACCTGCGGCTTGGTCGGATCGAGATTGGGCCCGATGTTAGCGGTGTTGAGGAAGTGAATTCCCATGGCGCCTGGGGGATACTCGACGTTGCCGTCTGTCATCCCCTTTGGGAAATCCATGCAGGCGACTGTCGAGAAATATCCGTCCTTTATCGCGACGAACGGATCGCTGTACTTGGAGAGCGCGGCTCGCGCCGCGGCAAGATCCGGAGAGAGTGCCGCCGCGGATGCCGGTGTCTGCGAGCCGGCTGAAGCGGGTGATACGACAGCAAAAGCAGTCAAAGCGAGAAGCAGACAGGGCAATAGGCACCTGTTCGGCGGGCGAGCGGACACTTTGGACTCCTGGTGGGTGGGGAGCACTAGGATGCCGATGCCCGAGTGATAGGGCAATGGCGCGCTGGCTGATTTTCCTCTGGAGTCCAAGCGCCTGGCATCCTATGTTCGTGCTCGCGAAACCCACGTCCCACCCGGCGGTCGCTTGCACATTCGCTTCGGATTTCTGCTCGCAGGCACGGTTGCCTCGCTCGGCGCCGCACTTCCGCGGGTCTCCAATACAACCTCATCGACGTCTGACGTACCGCGTGTCGTAGCGAACGACAACCGTCGATCGGCGGGTACACTCCGCGACGGCAGGCTCGATTTAAAGCTCGACGTCGTAAACGCGCGCTGGTACCCGGAAGCCGACGACGGCGCGAACACCGTGGTGCCCGCATTGGCCGAAGTCGGACGCGCGCCGGAAATCCCCGGACCGATGATTCGCGTCCCCGAGGGGACCACGGTCCACGTGACGATTCACAACTCCCTCGCCAGAGGGGAGCTGTTCCTCCACGGCCTCCACACCCGGCCCGCCACGACCGACGATGTCATCAGGCTTTTGCCGAATGAGACGAAGGAAGTGACCTTCCTCGCGGGCGCGGCCGGAACCTACTTCTACTGGGCAAGCGACGGACACCAGACGCTGAACGAGCGCATGCTCGGCGACGCGATGCTGTCGGGCGCGCTCATCGTCGACCCACAATCGGGTGCGACAAAAGACGAACGGATCTTCGTCCTCGGCATCTGGCGCACCGAGCGCGACGCTGAAGGGTACGCCAGCGCCACCCCCCGCGAATTTGGTGTCATCAACGGAAAATCCTGGCCCTACACCGAGCGGTTCACCTTCAACCAGGGCGACACTGTTTCCTGGCGCTGGATCAACGCGTCGAGCGCTCCGCATCCGATGCATCTGCACGGCTTCTACTTCGACGCCACTCGACACGGCACCGAGCAGGCGGACACCGCCTCGTCGTCGTCGGAGATCACCCACGCGAACACGCGCACGATGATTCCCGGGACGACGATGTCGATGCGCTTTGTCCCCGACCGCCCGGGCAACTGGCTGATGCATTGCCATCTGGCGATTCACGTCGACGGAACCAGCACGCTCAGAAACCTCCTCGAACGCCGATCGATGGCCGACATGCAGATGGAGGGACACTCACATCAGGGTCTGATGGAGATGGCGGGTCTCATCATCGGGATGCACGTTCTTCCGACAAGACCGCAGGCCGCGGCATCCACGCTGGAGCCGCAGCGGCTTCGATTTCTAGTTCAGAGCTCACCGCACGGCATCGCCGGCCGGCCTTCGATCGGGTTCGTCCTGCAAAAGGGGGATGTGCCGAGGAGAGATTCGGTGATGATTCCAGGTCCAACGCTATTTCTGGAGCGAGGACGCCCGGCGCGGATCACCGTCGTCAACCATCTCAAGGGTGAAACCGCGGTGCACTGGCACGGGATGGAGATCGAGAGCTATCCCGACGGCGTGCCGGGTTGGAGCGGGACGCCCGGCCATCTGATGCCCGCCATCCAGCCCAACGATTCGTTCATCGCCGAATTCACGCCGCCGCGCGCGGGGACGTTCATTTATCACTCGCACGTGCACGAGCTGACGCAGACGAACTCCGGCATGTACGGCGCGTTGATCGTCACCGACTCGGCGCATCGGTTCGATCCGAAGATCGACAAGATTATTCTGATCGGCGCCGGGAGTGCGGGCACGGTCGAGAACAGAGTCCCTGGCGTCGTCAACGGCAGCATGGCTCCGACGCTCGAGCTCGAGGCCGGTAGTACTTATAGACTGCGCATCGTAATGATTCACCCGCAAGCGACCGTGGTGATCCGCCTCGGCACCGACACCACGAACTCACGGTGGACGCCCGTTGCGAAGGACGGCGCTGACTTGCCCGCCGAGCAGTCAACTCCGCGCGCGGCGTCGGCGTTCATGGGGGCGGGGGAGACCGGAGACTTTCTCTTTACTCCGGAAAAACCGGGATTGCAGCGGATGGACATTCGAACGCGGGCCGCCGGATGGTGGGTTCCTGTTCAATTGATCGTGAGGCCGGCGAAAAAGGTAGCAACGGCCGGCCAATGACATTGAGAGAGCCAACGACGGCTTTTACTTTGGACGCCCGCGCGACATCGCCTCCACCACGCCTCTCACGCTGTCCCTTGCCGGCACCAGCGGCCCCTCGGCGTTTGACCTCAGCCTCAGATACTGCTGGTACGCCGCGATCGATCCGGCGGTGTCACCCGCGGCCGCCGCGAGCCTCCCCTCTTCCCTCACGTACGTCGAGAGAAAGGTGAGCGCGCCGACCGCCCAGTGATACGGACGCCGGCGTATCACCACGAGGGCGCGCTTCGCATCTCCTGTCTCGGAATACAAGCGCGCCAGCAGCAGGTTCGTCGCGATTCTCATGAAGTCGTTGGCGCCGCGCAGCGACGCGCTGTGCAGCGAGTCTAGCGCGGCGGTTGCGTCGGCGCGCTTCGATCGCACGGCCACCGCTGCTCTCACATACAGCTCGCACTCGGAAACGCCGGTCACGAGGTTGGTCGTCCGAGCGGCGGGCAGAGTTCGCTGGAGCACCGGTTCCAGCGCGGAGGCGCCAGCCACGTCTCCGTGATCGAGACGCCAGAGTGCCAGGAGGCACGCGCTCACGTGCTGGACCGACTGCTGCGCCACATTGCGCGGAACAGTCGCGACCATCTTCGTAAAAGTCGCGACAGCGGTGCCCACCCCGGCGGTGTCTCCATCCCACAGCATCGAGAAGAAAATCGGAGCCGCGAATGGCGTCGGGTCGCCGGGCGGGAACCTACTGATGAACGCTTTCTGGAGCGCGTTTGCTTTGCCTCGATAACCTCGGTTGAACGCCAGCGCCATTGGCTGGAGGAACGGTCGCTCGGGATCATCGCTGGTCGCGGTCTGCAGATTCTCCAGGGCCAGGTCCGCGTCGTTCAGCGACACTGCTTCCATCATCGCCACTCCGGCAATGCGACCTCCGTTCGCCATGTCGGACTGCGGCAGGCTCGGCCGCAACGCGCGAAGCGCCGAAGAATCGCCGAGTGCGACGGCGGCGCGCCACCGGATATACGGGGCGTGGTCAGCTGCCGAATCCAGTGCCAGATACATCGCCGCGAACTTCCGGATGTCATCCGGCTTGTGGTTCATCACCGCCAGATCGACCATGTGCTCGATTGCCGGCGCGAACGAAGAGTCGACCGCCAGCGCGCGACCAAACGCCGTCTGAGCGAGACCGAACGAGTTCTCCAGTCCCAGCACGCGACCAGTATGGAAGTAAAGATCACCCAGCTCGTACCAGAACTCGGGTTGATCGGGCGCGAGCTTCACCGCGTTTTCCCGCGCGACCAGTGTCTCGCGCGCGGTGGGCGGTCGCGACAAATCCGATCCCGATTGTCCGAGGAGAAATGCCTGATCGCGCACGCTCAGCTTCTGCTTCGAGGCCCAGCCGAGGCGCATTCCTTTGAGCCGCAGTGGGGAGTCGAGCCAATTGGCGGACGTGGCCAGCGCGACGGCGGCGAGCGCGAACGTCGAATCGATTTCGACGGCGCGGTTGAAATGCTCGGTCGCAGCGGCGTAGCGGCCGCGTCGATAGAATGCTTTGCCGTCGAGATACTCCCGCAACGCCGGTAGCGAGGCGCTGGCGAGCTCGCCAAGGTGCTGGCGATCTTCTCCGGATTGAAGGCTCAAAAGCTGCACCGTGAGCTGATCCACCAGCGACGCGAGACTATCCGCGGGTCCCTGCACGGTGACTTCGCCGCGCAACGATCTGCCGCTCGGCACTTCGTAAATGGCGGCGTTCACCACCATGCGCTCTGGCGTGCCGACGATGCCGCCAAGAATTACCTGACCGGCGCCGAGAGTGGCCGCGAGATGCACCGTCTGATTCTCGGAGAGATCTTCCGCGCTCGATTCGGCAACCTTCTTCCACGCGCTCAGCACCGAGCGCGGATCGGCCGCGCGCGGGCCACCTTCGCCATTGAGCTTGGCGGCGAGAAGGTCGAGCATTCCTTCGCGCAGATAGGCGAGCGAGGGCTGCGCGCCCGCGACGCGGAACGGGGCGACGACGACGAGATTGTGATCGACGGCAGTGGTGGCGGATCGCCCGCGCAGGTAGACACCGGCGATGGCCGCGACGGCGAGAGCGCCGATCAAGGCGGCAACGATTTTGGTTTGTCGGCCTGACGCTGTAGTGCGCGGAGTGGCCGCGCCCGTGGTAGCCGCAGTGGATGTGGCGGTGGATGGAGTACTCACCGTGTCGAGGATCGCCAGCATTTCGTCGGCGGACTGCGGACGGTCAGCGGGTCGTTTCTCGAGGCCGCGCATTATCAGCGCGGCGAGCGCGGGCGGCGTCGCGGGCCGCCGTTTGATCAGTGGCTCGGGTGTCTCGATCGCGTGCGCCGCGAGCATCTGCTGCGGCGATCGCTCGCTGAACACCTTGTAGCCGGTCAACATTTCATAGCCCATCGCGGCGACCGCGTAGAGATCGGCGCGATGGTCTGTCGATGGATCACCCGCAGCTTGCTCCGGCGCCATGTAGGCCGGAGTTCCGAGCGCGACACCGAGCGATGTCAGCGCCGAACCCGCGTTGGTGGATGCGGAGAGCGCTTTCGCGACGCCGAAGTCCGTCACCTGCGCGTGCTGCCGGCTCAAAAGCACATTGTCCGGCTTGATGTCGCGGTGCACCACGCCCTGTTCGTGCGCGTATGAGAGCGCGGTCAGCACGTCGCGCATGATTCTCGACGCGTCCCCGACGGGCAGCTCGCCCATGCGCGTGAGGCGCGCGCGCAGCGATTCACCGGCAACAAACGGCATCGTATAGTAGGGAAGCCCGTTCGATATTCCGGCTGCGAGCAGCGGAACGATGTGCGGATGCTGGAGGCGCGCCGCGAGCTGTATCTCTCGCCGAAATCGCTCGACGTTGACCGCGGCGGCAAGCTCGGGCGGCAGTACCTTCACCACCACTTTGCGGCCGAGTGAAGTTTCTTCGGCGAGGAAGACGCGCGACATTCCGCCGCCACCCAGCTCGCGCTCGAGCGTGTATGCGCTGCCGAGCGTTGCCTGGAGCTCGTCGCGCAGCGAGGAGGGCGGAGTGGCGTCGGTCAGAGGAGGGGAGAGATCATCGCGCTAATCTACGGGGTTGGTAGCGTGTTTTCAGCGAGAGCGAGGATACTGGGGAATCGAAGGCTCGGACTAACCGAGGGCTCTGACCAACGGCATCGACGAACGCGGACTGATCGAGGATTGCGGACGGCACTCGGTTCTCAATTAGTCCGCGTTTATCAATGCACCTGGTTAGAGCCTTTGGTCCTCTCTGCCGGCAGGTGCTCGTCTATGTATCGCGTCAGCAGTGAAAAAAGATGGAGCGTCGTATTCTCTCCCTGACAGATGCAGTGTGTGCGATTCGGGTAGACCATCATGGAGAAAGGCTTGTTCGCGGCGACGAGAGCGTTGACCACGGCTTCTGTATTCTGGTAATGCACGTTGTCGTCGCCTGAGCCGTGAACGATTAGCAAATCCCCTTTTAGATTCTTCGCAAACGTGACCGGTGATCCACGCTTGTATCCTTCGACGTTGACGGAGGGAAGCCCCATGTAGCGTTCCTGATAAATCGTGTCGTAATACCGTTGATCCGCCACCGGTGCAACGGCGATCCCCATTCTGTAGACGTCGGGCGACCTGAAGAGCAGATTCAACGTTGTCGAGCCTCCTCCACTCCAACCCCACACGCCCATCCGTGTGGAATCGACATAACTCAATCGACCCACGAAGCGAGCGGCCGCCGCTTGATCGGCCGATGCCGCCACACCGAGCTCTCCGTAGACAATCTTTCGCCACGCCCGTCCACGTGGAGCTGCGGTGCCCCGATTGTCGACGCTCGTGACGATGTAACCGTGCTGCGTCAGCAACACATTCCACACGTAAAGGCCCCCAGACCACGAATCCGTGACCGTCATGTCGGCCGGCTCACCATATACGAAAAAGAGCACCGGATACTTTCTGGTCGAATCGAAACCCGGAGGAAGCATCATCCAGGCATCCACGTTCGTGCTATTCCCAACGGGCAACCGAAGAAACTTTGACGTACCGCGCTTGAGCGCGGCGACGCGTGCGCGCAGCTTCGAATTGTCCTCGAGTGTTCGCACAGCCTGGTGCGAGGGGAGACGTACGAGCTCCGTCACCGGAGGAACGCCAAATGAGGAATAAGTGTGGATTGCCCAGCGTGCTCCGGGGGCAACGGAGTATTCGTGGAATCCGGGCTCGTTCGAGGGAGTAATACGCTCGGAGCGGGCCGCACCGCTCAGTGGACTTCGGTAGAGATAGGACTGCGTCGGATTGTCTGGTGATGCCGAGTAGTAGACCCATCCAGCGGTGGTATCCAACGCGACGATCGGTCCCTGGTAAAAGAAGTAACCCGCGTCGAAGCCACCGGGCGTGAGGAGGATGGGCGGTCCACCGCCTCGGGGCGCAGCGTAAATGTGGCGCCAACCGTCTTTCTCACTCACCCAGGTGAATGCTGTTCCGCCTCGTAGCCAAAACAGATCGTTGTTGACGTCCACCCAGGCGCTATCGTGGTCGGTGAGAACGGTTTTCACAGCACCCGTGCGGGCATCGCCGAGCATCACTTCGTTGGTGTTTTGCAGGCGGTTCAGATGCTGGAGGACGATCTCATCCGAGTTTGCTGCCCAATCCATCCGAGGTATGTAATTGTTTCGGGGATCGCCAGGTACCGCGACCCATTGAGTCGCGCCACCGACGGCGGAAACAATTCCGACTCGCGCGGCGGAATTCTGGCCTCCAGCCTTGGGGTACTGAACCGGCTGGACAAAGGAGTACAACGAGTCGGTGTCGTTGATAAGGAGGTAATCCTTTACTCCGGAAGCGTCGAGCTGCCAGTAGGCGATTCTCCGACCATCAGGACTCCAGCGAAACCCGTCTCGCATGAAGAACTCTTCTTCGTATACCCAGTCGAACGTGCCGTTGATCGTCGTGCGAGACCCATCACTAGTGAGCTGCGTTATCGCCCCGTTCGCGAGGTTTTCCACGTACAGATTATTCCCGCGCACATAGGCGACGCGTCCGCTCTCGGGTGAGAACTTCGCAAACATGAGCGACGAAGGAGGCGCGCTTCCACCGAGCTTTTCAAGCTGCTTGCTCTCGAGGTTGAGAATCCAGAAGTCTCCGCGCGTGTTGAGCCGCCACACTCGGCGCGAATTCGTGAAAACAAGAAGGGACTTCCTGTCCGGAGACCATTGGTATTCCTCGATCGAGAGAGGCGTCGAGTCTCCTCGCGGAATCAGGCTTGCCGCGGACACGACGACCGTTCGATGTCCGGTAGCTGCGTCGTAACGCACGACGTCGCTGCCGGAGCCTGGCGCCGTCGCGCTCTCGAGCGTGGTATACGAAGAGTCGTCCAGCCAGAGTGCCGGGCCGAACGATTCGGGAGCGAAATAGTGCAAACCAAAAATGCGTTCGACGGTCAGCGCCGAGGGGTCCTGTTGACCAGAGGCGCTCGCGGCTACGAACATGAAGCAGAGCGGCAGAAGCTGTCTCAGCACCGCGATCGGTCCAACGCAGCGGACCGAGGTTCGCGGACCGTTAGTTAGAGCCCTCAATCCCACAATGGATCCCACGATGATCACAGGCAGCTCCCTCAGTTCAACGGCTGGAATCCCGAAACACCGAATTGCCACAGCAGGAAACTCCATTGATCCGCGAGCAATTCCTGCCTCTGAGTCTTGGTCGACCCGAACCCATGTCCCGCCTCATAGTCGACGCGTAGCAGCACGGGTTTCCCACTCGACGTTGCTGCCTGCAACCGCGCGGTCATTTTCGCGGGCTGCCACGGCGTTACGCGTGGATCGTTGATTCCGGTCACCACCATCACAGCTGGATACGGAGTGCCGTCCTTGACGTGATGATAGGCGCTCATCTCGTACAAGGCCTGGTATCCCTCGGGCGTCTTGGTGCTGCCGAACTCCGGAATGTTCGGCGGTCCGTTGGGTGAGGTCTCGACACGAACCGCATCGGACATTCCAACATCGTCGAGCACCGCGGCGAAGAGATCAGGCCGCTCGGTGATCGCGCGGCCGATGGTGATACCACCCGCGCTGCCGCCTTCGCCGCCAAGGCGCGCCGACGATGTGTATCTGTGATCGACCAGATACTTGCCAGCCGCGATCATGTCGCGCCAGGTGTTGTGCTTGGTGAGCAGCTTGCCCGCGAGGTGCCACCCCTCGCCGTACTCACCTCCGCCGCGCACGTGCGCGATCGCGTAAACGCCGCCCTTCTCGATCCACGCCAGCAGCGTCGGGTCGAAATATGGATCGATCGTGATGCCGTAGGCTCCGTACGCCTCCAGGAGCGTCGGATTGGAGCCGTCGAGCTTGATGTCGCGTCGGTGAACGATCGATAGCGGTACCAGAGTTCCGTCGTAGCTCGGCACCTTCACTTCCTCCGACACGATGTCCTGCGGATTGTCGTACGGGCCCTGGGGCTGGAGGCGGGTGTCGGTGATGCTATTCGCGCGGGGATCGTAGGCATACTCCGCGATGGCCTTTGTCCAGGAGGTGAGGCCGAGCAGTAGTCCGCTCACTCGAGAATCATAAGCATCGAGCCAAGCCTGTCCGGCGAAGGGAAGAGGAACCGGCTGGGGAGCCGCGCTGCCGCCCTTTGAAAACGGGACGCGAAGCAGTTTGCCGATGCCGCCGTCGAGGAGCTGCACGTACAGTGCGTCCGACGCCACCGCCAGATTGCGGATCACCGCCTCAGACTCCGAAACCACCACTTCTGCGTGCGCCGCGTCGGGGTGCGAGAGACTGGTGCGAACGATCTTGAATCGTGGCGCGCCCTTGTGGGTCATCAGGTAAAGGTCATCGCCGTGCACATCGAAATTGGTTACCTCATCGTCTACATCGACGATTTTGCGCCATGGTATGTCCTTACTGTGGATCGAGCTTAGCGGAGCGACGTACGCCGTGATCTCGTTCTGCACTCCGTGCGCAGCGAAGGCGAACGCGTAGTTCGCGCCGGGTATGCTGGTGACCCACGGGATGTCGGTGGCTACCAGTTTCACCTTCGGCGACACCTCATAGCCGAACACGACGGGATCCTTCTCCGGATCGGTGCCCACCACGTGCAGGTAGACCTTGCTCTTCAGCTCGCGCTCGGTCGAAGGCATCCCCGCTTCCATCTTCTGCATCCGGTTGTGGAAGAACGAGCGGCCATCGGGCAGCCACGACGGACTGCCGAACCAGCCGCGATCGATCTCTTCTCCCGACTCGCGGCCTGTCGCGACATCGACAACGTGGATCACCGCGTCTTCCGAACCGCCCGGCGATGCCCCGTAGGCTACATACGAGCCATCATACGACGGCGCATAGTAGTTGAGGACGAAGGACGGCTTCCCGGCGGGCGTGATCTTCACCGGGTCAGCGACGACCTGTTCAGGCGCGCCGAGTCCGTTGCGCACGTAGAGTTTGCTAACGTCTTCGGATGCGAGACGCTTCTGATAGAAGTAGCGATCGCCCGGCAGCCGCCGGATGTCATAGACTCTGGCCGTAGCGCCTTCGTCGAAGTGCTTGATTCGCTTGAGCAGATCTTCGCGCCCCGGAATCCGCGAGAGGACGCTACGTGTGTAATCGTTCTGACCCTTGAACCAGGCCTGAACCTCCGGGCTCTGGAGATCCTCCATGTACCGGTAGGGATCCTCGATCTTGTTCCCGTAATACTCGTCGACGACGACCCGCGTCGGTGTTGGCGGGGGAGCTGTTGGAAGAGTCTGGCCGAGCAACATAGCGGGAGCAAATGCCAGCGCGGTGACGAGGAGCAGAAGGCGCTGTGGGGTGGGCGAATGCATGGTGGGCTCCGAAGGACCGGGCAGCCACCATATATCCGGTGGCTCAGGAGGTCAAGGTGAATCGCGGCAAATTGAGGGTTACGGACCAACGGCATCGACGAACACGGACTGATTGAGGAACGCGGACGGTTCTCGGTCCTCAATTAGTCCGCGTTTATAAATGCCGTTAGTTAAAACCCTCGGTCCTCTTGCCGATTTTATTGAGCGGGCAGCAAACCCAACCGTCTGAGGAGCGCGGAGTATCGGGGATCCTTCCGAATTGGAGCCAGCTCCCCATCATTTCGCAAGCCGATCATCGTTGGAATACCCCACTTCTCGACGCGATCGAAATACAAAAACGCCGAGTCGACGTCGCCGAGCCGCGCGTACATCATTCCACGATAGGTCGGATATTGCTCGTTCGAGGTATCAGCGCGGGCAAACACCTTCCAAGCCAGCGCTGGTTTCCCCATTCGGACGTAAATCGTCGCGAGAGCGGTCACCGCCCGCGGATGGTTGGGAACCACCCGAAGCGCGAGCTCCGCGGTTCGAATCGCCTTTTTGTATTGTCCGTTCGCGGCGTAAATTGCCGCCATGTTGGTCAGAAGCCACGGATTGCGTGTTACCCACGCCGAGTCAGGCTCCTCGCCAACCACCTTCTGCAGGTGGTGCAGCGCAGCCAGCGGCTCACCGGAGATGTTGAGGAACGTAGCGTAGGTATTCTGGATCTGGAGCGACAGGGGATCGAGCGCCGCCGCGCGGCCCGATTCAACGACTGCCTCCGGAACACGGCCGAGCATCACGAGCATTATCGCGTACCATTGGTGGGCAGTCGCGTACGTCGGATCGAGTGAAATTGCTTTCCTGTACTCGGATTCCGACTTGGCGAAATCGCGCTCCCACATCAACTCGTGGGCGAGTGCGGCATGCGGGCCCGGGAGAGTGCTATCGAGCTGCATACCCTGTAGCGCGGCCGCCTTCGCTTTTGGAAACATCGCGTCAGCAGGCCTGTAGCCACTGTAACCGAGCAGCACGTAGGCGTCCGCGAGGCCTGCGTACGCCTGCGCATACTCGGGATCGAGCTCACTCGCTCTTCTGATATTAATGACCGCGGTGTCGAGCCCCTCCTTGGAGCGCTCGCTCCACGCATTGACACCGCGAAGGTACGAAATGCGCGCTTGGGGATCGACCGCCGGGCGAGCCGGATGCCCGGTTTCCGCCCGGGCGACGCGCGGTGATGCGTTGGAGGTTACGCCGACGATCACGAGCGTTATGAATGAGATGGCCGCAACGGACCACCAGGCAAAGCGCGCTCTCCGAAAATCGCCTGTACCTATTGTCTTGGGAGTCTGAACCGCCACCTTGCGGAGCGTGCGCGAGCTACCGCGCACGGGCGGGGCAATGTCGGGAACCAAGCCGACGACGAGCTTCTCGATCGCCTTGTCCGGCTCGACACCAAGCTCCGTTCGCACCGTTTCCTGGAACGTGCGCGCATACTGAACAGCCGAGGGTTGATCGCCCGAGTCGGCAAGCGCGCGAATTACTTCGATTGCGACGCGCGAGGAAAGCGGATCGGAGATCGCAAGTTTTTTCCACCAAGCGATGGATCCAGAGGCATCGCCGCTTGCCGCCGCGTCGCGAGCCAGCGTTTCGAGGCTCTTCTGGAAGTTGATGTGATGCTTCGAGCGTTCTGACGCGACCCAGCTCTCGAGTTCGGCGGCCGTTGACAGGTAAACACCGTCGAGCAACGGGCCGCCGTAACTGGATACGGCGCGAGCCCAGGCCTTGGCTCTGATGGCATCCTCAAATTCCGCAATGTCCGACCGGATGACGGACGTGTCGAGCAAAACGCTGTGTCCCGCAAACAGGAACGGGTCGATTCCGAGGGCGCGACGAACGGCGTACAGAAGCTGGTCGAGAGAATGCCGAGAGCGCTCCTCGGAGCTGTCGGGCCACAGGTAGCTCTGAATTCTCTCGCGCGACAGGCCGCGGGGTCCCGCCACTGCGAGGATCGCGAGAAGGCCCAGGCGTCGTTTCTGGCTTGCCGTCGGGGGTAGGGGTCCCTCGTCGCGCTGGAGGGACAAGGTTCCGAGCACCTTTAGTAAAAACATTCGTTCGCCGATGGTTTTGTGAGGTGCCTGTGAGATTCCGTTGAGAACCCCGGACTATCATGCTGGCCGTAAACGTCTGGGTCAAGCCGAAACTCGGCGTCGGCCCTTCCTCAACCGTAGGAGATTCGAATGCCACGCTTTTACCTCACCGTCTTGGGCCTCGCAATCGCGGCTTGCGGCACCGATAGCACGAGTCCGGAGCAGGCAGGGATCGCTCAGATTCGGAGCCTCAGCAACCCATATCACGATCTTGCCGCCGCTACCTCCGCGGGCTACACCGGGTGGTCACCCGATCCCACGGTCGCCGGCGCCACATGCCCAAGCAGTGCCGATGGCAAAATGGGCTACCATAGAGTAAACGTTGCATTGCGAGGCGGCGCTGCTGATCCCGCCGCCGGCGACGCAGAAATAGACATCACCAAGCCAGAGATGCTGCTTTATGAGAAGACTTCAACCGGCGCGCTGTCTCTCGTGGGCGTCGAGTACATCGTATTCAAGGCGGCCTGGGAGAGAGTTCATGGAGCCGGGGCGGCACCACCTGAAATCCTCGGGCACCCGCTTCTCGCGAGCAGCCACCTCTTTCCGGGAAATGCAAATCCGATTGACCACTACGAGCTGCACGTGTGGGTGTGGAAGGACAACCCGAATGGAATGTTCGCGCCGTACAATCCGGCGGTGACCTGCTGACCGGGGAGGACCGAGCTCTCGGTCCTCTCCTCTTATCGCACGCTTCCCCCGCGCTGGCGAGTAGTTCCAGCGAGCTTTACTTTCTCTGCTTCCCCAATCAGAGCAAGCCATGCGCATCTTCCTGCCTGTTGTCCTGGTCGTATCGCTCGGAAGTCTCGCCGCCTGCAGCAAGGAAGCTGCTACTACGAGCGATACCACTATCGCCGCCACAACGACGGCTTCCACCACCACCTCTACGACTCCTTCGACGAGCGCGTCCGCGGCACCGACCACCAACGAAGGAAAGATTCAGAACGCCATGAGCGCGGCACCAGACTCGATCTCCTCGGGTGCCACGATCATGGACTGGCCCGCCACCACCGGAGGCAAGTTCTCGCAGCTGCGCGCGGGCACCAATGGCTGGATTTGTTATCCCTCCACGCCTGCGGCTGCTGGTGCCGTTGGCCAGGATCCGATGTGTCTCGATCCCGAATTTCAGAAGTGGGCCGGCGCCTGGATGACCAAGAAAACGCCCAAGCTCGCGGCCGTCGGAGTGGCGTACATGCTCCAGGGCGATCGCGGGGCAAGCGTCACCGATCCATTCGCCAAGACAGCGGCGGACACCAAGGATTGGGTCGTGGCCGGTCCCCACATCATGGTCGCTGCGCCGAACGTGGCAACGCTCGCGTCGATCCAGGGCACACCGACCGGCGGCATTCCGTGGGTTATGTGGAAGGGGACACCGTATGCTCACATCATGGTGCCAGTAAAGCCGTAGGATGCTTCTGCGGTTTTGAATACCGACCGAGGGTTGCGGACTAAGTGCATTGATAAACGCGGACTAATTGAGGACCGAGAACAGTTTGCAATCCTCAATCAGTCCGCGTTTATAAATGCCGTTAGTTAGCGCCCTCGGTCCTCTCTCCATTGGCGCAAGCAAACGACTATCCCCCCTTAGGAACGCTTTCTCATTGCATCGTTGCCGTTCGTATCATCGGCAATGTCGCACTTCGGTCCCGCGGTCGCGTACGAGACTGCAAATGATCCGCTCTTTCGCATGCGAGCCTACCGCCTCGCAATGGACCTTTTGGACGCTGCATGGCAGGATGCGAAGATCCTCAGTGAGGATCCAGTGACGCAGCGAATTGCCGGGCAGCTGTACTCAGCCGTTGGGTCGATCGGGGCAAATCTTGGCGAGGGCTACTCGCGCAGTTCAGGAAAGGATCGGTCTCGCATTTTCGAGTTCGCACTGGGATCGGTACGTGAGAGCATCAACTGGTACAAAGCCGGGCGGCCAGTTTTAGGAGAGGTGGTTGGTACTCGGCTCAATGACCTGGAAGAAATTCGGCGGCTCCTCCTCGCTATCATTCCGAGGGAGAGAGGAAAGGGGATTCCGCGGACAAAACTGTAGAGGGCAGACCGAGGGTTACGGACTAAGTGCATTTATAAACGCGGACTGATTGAGGATCGAGGACAACCGCGGACCGGTTCTCTGTAGTCCGTACTTCGCAATCAGTCCGCGTTTATCAATGCACTTAGTCCTCGGCACTCGGTCCTCACCCTCAATGACGGAACACAAGAAAGTTCATCAGCAAAATATTCGCGCCGAGGAGAATCAGCGCGGTAGGAATCTGCACCTTTATCACCGCGTATTCATCTGGTAGCTCGAGCAGTGCCGTCGGAACGATGTTAAAGTTGGCCGCCATCGGCGTCATCAGCGTTCCGCAGAATCCCGATAGCATTCCAATCGCCGCCATGATTGCAGGGTCGCCGCCAAAGCGCTGAACGATCAACGGCAGCCCAATGCCGGCCGTCATCACCGGGAACGCGGCGAACGCGTTTCCCATCACCATCGTGAAGACGGCCATCCCAATGGTGTAGGTGACCACGACGACCGATGGATTGTCGAGCGGAATCCAGCGCTGCGCCAGTCCGCTCACCACAGTTCCCACTCCCGCGATGGCGAACAGCGCCCCCAGCGCGGCGAGCATCTGCGGAAGCACCGCGGCCCAACCGACGGCATCGAGCAGCCTTCTCGCCTCCTTGATCGGCGCGAGAAGGGGCGGCCGGAGCATCGCCATTCCCACAGCAAGCGCGATCACCGTAGCAATGGCGAGTGAGATCACCGTCACCTGCTTGATGTCGACGATCGGCGATCCGTGAAAAGTGATCTTCTTGAACACTATCGTCCCCAGAACCGTCAGCACGGGAATCGTGAGAGCCGGGATGAACAACTTGTTGCCCCAGCGCTTCGCGCTCACCTCGCGCTGGTCCTTGCTCGCGCTCTCTACTTCGCCCTGGCCGAGCCCGCGAATGCTTGCAACGAGTACCATTCCGATCACGAGAAATCCGTTGACCATGTCCGGAAGGTGCGACCCGACGAGAAAGGTTACCGCGTAGATCCCCCAGAACACGGTGTTGTTGAAGCGTCGCGGGTTGGTCGCATCACGCAGGTTGACCACGGAGACGCCCGCCATCATGAGACCCGTGAGCCAGTAGACGTGCTCGAGGGTGATCATGCCTCGTCCCCTTTGGTGCCTACGCTCCGCCGCAGCGAACGCTCGAGAAAGATCAATCGCGTGCAGTGAATGACGAATGCGCAAACCGCCGTGGGAATCGCCCAGATCGCCAGCTGCGACGGCTCGACGTGGATTCCGTTCTGGTCGAGAAATCCCTTGATCAAGAGGATCGACCCGATCGCGATGAAGATGTCCTCGCCGAAAAAGAGCGCGATGTTGTCGACGGCCGCCGAGTGCGCGCGAATCCTGTGACGCACCGTCTCCGGCAGCTCACCGTAACGGTTCTCGGCGGCACCTTCCGCCATCGGGGCGATCAGCGGACGCACCATCTGCGGATGCCCGCCCAGCGATGTCAGGCCAAGCGCGGCCGTGATTTGCCGAATCGCGAAATACGCCAGAAGAATTCGCGACGTCGTGGCACCCCGTAGCCCGGCGACGAGCGATCGCGCGCGTTCCTTGAGTCCGGCGTGCTCCAGCAGTCCGATCACGGGAAGTACCAGCCAGACGATCGCCACGTAGCGACTCGTTATGAACGCTTTCCCAAATGCCGCGATGACCGCGAGTGGGCCAAGTCCGCTCGCGATTCCGGTGGCGAGACCGGCGACGGTGACGACGAGGAGCGGGTTCACCCGGAGGATGAACCCGACAACTACGATCACGATGCCGATCAGGGTAAGCAGCTAGGGCGCTCCACCCATTGCGGCGACCCTCCGGGGCGTCGGCGGAGATGCGAGCAGCTCGCGCGCGCGGGCGAGCGCGTCATCCAGGTTCACGCAGACATTTTCCTGACCGATTTCCTCGAGAATGGCCGACCCCGTCAGCGCGACGAGGGGCTGCATCTGCAGATCGGATAGCAGTACCGCGGTTCCATCCTTTCGGCTGCGGTGCACCACATCCTTGAGCGCGTGCATCCCGGTCGAATCCAGGAGAAGCACATTCCGCATCCTGATGATGAGGACCTTGGGTTTTCCCGAGATCGCCGCCATCGTATCGCGAAACGTCTCCGCGGCGCCGAAGAAGAAGGCGCCGTTGATCTCGTAAACCTGGACACCGGATGGGATGTCTCTCAAGCGCATTCCATTTTCGTCAGTGTCGTAGCGGTCCGTGTCGTCCTCCTCGAATTCCTGCTTCAGTGCGCGGACGTTGGTCACTTCGGCCATTCGCTTCATGAAGAGAAATGCCGCAAGTACCATCCCGACGCTGATGGCAACGGTGAGGTCGATGAACACCGTCAACAGGAACGTCGTAAGGAGAACGGCGACGTCGCCCTTCGGAGATCTGAGCTCTGCCAGGAATGTCCGCCACTCGCACATGTGGTAGCTGACGACGACAAGGATCGCGGCCAGCGTCGCCATCGGTATGAGGCCGGCCCAGCGACCAGCAAAGACGGTGATGATGAGCAGCGTGAAGGAGTGAATGATTCCCGCCACCGGTGTTCGCCCGCCATTCTTCACGTTGGTGGCCGTGCGGGCAATCGCTCCGGTGGCGGGAATGCCGCCAAATAACGGAGTCACCATGTTGGCAACGCCCTGCGCAATCAGCTCCATGTTGGATCGGTGGCGTCCGCCGATCATTCCGTCCGAAACGACGGCGGATAGCAGCGACTCGATGGCGGCGAGCACCGCGATTGTGAAAGCCGGGCCAACCAGAGCGGTGATCTGAACGAACGAAAGATGTGGAATTTGGGGGTGCGGAACCGACGCGCTGATCCCCCCGAATCGGGAGCCAATCGTTTCGACCGGCAGATTCAAAACCCTTACCAGGACAGTCGTGACGATCAGCGCGACGAACGGTCCGGGAATGCGGCGATTCAACCGCGGCCAGAGGACGATGATAGCCAGCGCGAGCAGCGATACCCCCACGGCCTCCGGTGTAAATCCAGTCGCGTTCGTGGCGTATGCCTCGATCTTGCCGATGAAATCGGCGGGCACGCTACCCATGCGCAGGCCGAAGAAATCCTTTATCTCGCCCGAGAAGATTATGAGCGCGATTCCGCTCGTGAATCCCGTGATCACCGGGTGCGGAATGAACTTGATCATCGTTCCGAGCTTGGCGATTCCCATCCCCACGAGTATCACGCCGGCCATGAGCGTTGCTACCGTGAGCCCATCGATCCCGTACTTCTGCACGATGCCGTACACGATGACGACGAACGCGCCGGTCGGCCCACCGATCTGAACGCGGGAACCGCCCAGAAGACTTATCAGGAATCCGGCGACAATCGCCGTCCACAGTCCGCGATCTGGAGTCACCCCGCTGGCGATCGCGAACGCAATGGCAAGCGGCAGCGCGACAACTCCCACGATCACCCCCGCGACCAGATCGCCGAGGAATTTCTCGCGGTTGTAATCCTTGAGGGCGGTTACAATTTTCGGGACGAGCACGCGGAAGAAGATAGCCCTTCAGTACGTGACCGGAGCCCCATTTCGGGCGTCCTTTCCAGACGACGCGAGGCGACCCAATGAGCCGGAGACCTTCATGTCCGGAGCCGCCTTAATTTTCGAGGAAACCTGTTGGCCAGCACAGTCCTCACCCCGTCGCAAAGTCGTCGTTCCACGATGGCGGCCCTAAGCGCAATGGGGCACGTACGTCTTGGAGTGAATTCACGACTCCTTCTCGTCGCCGTCCTCGTCCTCAGCGCCGCCTATTCCAGCTGGCACCTCGGCAGAGGCTGGGTCCCGCACGACGAAGGTGCTCTTGGCCAAAGTGCAATGCGAGTGTTGCAGGGCGAGCTTCCGCATCGCGATTTCGACGAGATCTATACGGGCGGCCTCAGCTACCTTAACGCCGCGGCGTTCCGCGCATTCGGCACCACACTGTTCAGCATGCGGCTGGTGCTGTTCGCGTTCTTCCTCGCGTGGATCCCCGCCGTCTTCTACATCGCGACACGCCTCGTGCGGCCGTTGGCGGCCGCCGCCGTGACATTGCTCTGCGTGGCGTGGAGCCTTCCGAACTACCCAGCGCCCCTCCCCTCCTGGTACAACCTCTTTCTCGCCGTCATTGGAATCGCCGCTCTTTTCCGCTGGCTCGAAGACCGGCGCGCGCGCTGGCTCGTCGCGGCCGGGATAATGGGAGGGCTCTCACTGCTCGTGAAAGTCGTCGGATTGTACTACGTCGCCGGCGTGCTGCTCTTTCTGGTCTTTCAGGCTCACGAAGAGTCTCGTCGCGCGTTGAAGCTGGATTCGCCGAACGCCGCTCCTCGCGGACTTAGCTATGCGCTCTTGACGACGGTGTGCTTGCTCGCATTTTCTGCGGCGTTGTTGCTGCTCGTGCGGCACCAGCTTTACCCAGCCGAGCTCGTGCAGTTCGTTTTGCCGGGTACCGCCCTGTCAGTGTTGCTGGTTCGAAACGAGTGGCTCGAGCCAGCTGGGCCCAGCGGAATTCGCTTCAGGACTCTTGGACGACTGATCGCCCCATTCGTGTTGGGATTTGCCGTGCCTGTTGCGCTGTTTCTCATTCCATTCGCGCGCGCGCATGCAATTGGCGCGCTGTTCAACGGCGTTTTCGTGCTGCCGACGCTGCGCTTCGGCGCGGCGTCCCACCGCATGCCGTCACTGACGTCGTTGCGTGCTCTTGTTCCCGTCCTATTGCTCTTCGCATACGGTCGTCAGCTGGCGGGGCGAGCGACGCGCTACCATTGGGTAGTACTCGCGCTTCTCATGGGGACGTATCTCATTGCCACGGCCACAAATCCCCTGCTGTATCATCTTGTCTGGTTCGCGATCCGCGACGCGCTCCCCATTCTCGTACTGCTCGGCGCCGTTGTCCTGACTCGAGCGCGCCCGACGGATGTCGAATCGCCCCTGATGCGGTCGCGCGCCATGCTGCTCCTGAGCGTGAGCGCTGTCTTCACGCTCGTGCAGTTTCCCTTCTCCGCGCCGATCTATTTCTGCTACGTGGCGCCGCTCGTCGCACTCGTCGCGGTCGCGCTGCTCCCGTACGCACGCCCAATGGCACCCGCGGTGCCGGTCTCGATGTTGGTATTTCTGATCGCGTTCGCCGTGCTGCGCGTCAACACGAGTCCCCTTGGCAGCATGGGGCTGTGGTACCAGCCGTATCCAGCCACGACGTCCCTCGCGCTTCCCCGCGGGCATCTGGACGTTCCCGTGCAGGACGCCGACATGTATCGTGCTGCCGTCGGAGTGCTGCAGCAGCATGCGCGCGGCGGCTTCACCTGGGCGTCGCCCGATTGTCCCGAGGTCTACTTCCTCTCTGGACTGAGAAATCCCACCCGATCCCTGTTCGACTTCTTCGATGAGGAAACCGGACGCACGGCGCGGATTTTATCGGCCCTCGATCAGCACGGGGTTACCGCGATCGCGCTGAACAGCTCGCCCGCCTTCTCCGCTGGAATTCCCGATGAGCTGGTCAATGCGCTGAAAGTGCGATATCCATTTGGGACGAACGTCGGAAAATTCCAGATACGGTGGCAGTGATGAAGTCATATGCGCGCCTGATGGAGAACACGCTCGCCTATCGAGTCTGGCAGGCGCCGTTCGCCGAGCAAAAGCTGGCGCCGTTGTATGCGCACAACGATGTCGCGGCGGCGCGTCGCGTCCTCGATGTCGGCTGCGGACCGGGTACCAACACCGCCCACTTCGCGAGCGCCGAATACCTCGGCGTCGACATAAACCCCGCATACATCGAGAGCGCGCGTCAGCGGTACAAGCGTGAGTTCATCGTCGCCGACGTCACGAAAGTCCAGATCGCGGTCGAAGAGCGTTTTGATCTCATTCTCGCGAACAGCCTCTTTCATCACACCGACACGCCGGACACGCTGCGGATTCTCGCACACCTGGCAACGCTACTGTCCGACGACGGTCACGTGCACGTGTTCGACCTCGTACTGCCGGAAGGCTCCTCGGTTTCGCGCTTTCTCGCCCGGGCCGACCGTGGCGATTATCCACGCCCGTTGGACCAATGGCGGGAGATCTTCACCGAGGCTTTCGAGCTCGAAGTGTTCGAGCCGTATTCGTTGGGCGCAGCGGGGATGACGCTCTGGAACATGGTCTACTTCAAGGGGAGAACCCGTCGATGAATTCTTCGTTCCGTCTCTCCGTCGCCATACCGCTCCACAACGAGGAGGAAGGAATTCCCGAGCTGCTTCGCCGCCTCGGCACCGTTCTCGATTCCATTCCAGGCGGCCCGCACGAGATGGTGTTCGTGGACGATGGGAGCCGAGACAGAACGCTCGAGCTCCTCCACATCGCGGCACAAAAAGATCCTCGGCTTGTGGTCATCGCGCTTTCGCGCAACTTCGGGCACCAACCCGCCCTCTCGGCTGCGCTCGACTACGTGTCGGGCGATGCCGTCGTGGCAATGGATGGGGATCTGCAGGACCGGCCCGAAGCGATTCCCGCGCTGCTCGCGAAACATCGCGAGGGATTCGATGTCGTTTACGCGCGTCGAGTAAAGCGAAAGGAGAGTTGGCCCCTTCGACTCAGCTATTTCGTGTTCTACCGTATGCTTGCTTCGCTCGCTGATACCAGACTCCCACCCGACTCGGGTGACTTCGCTCTCATGTCTCGTCAGGTCGTGGAGCAGATGCGCTCCGCCCCCGAGCACAATCGCTATCTGCGCGGCTTGCGTGCGTGGGTCGGCTTCAGGCAGACGGGGGTGGTCGTCGAGCGCGATGAGCGTTTCGCCGGAACGACGAACTACGGCCCGCTCAAACTGCTGAAGCTCGCATCTGACGGATTGTTTTCCTTCTCCATCGTCCCGCTACGTGCAGCAGCGTTGCTCGGGCTGGCCGCGATACTTCTGTCGCTCGGATTCTCTGTCTACACGCTCTATGCGAAGCTTGTCCTGCACCGCGCGCCGGTGGGGTTCACCTCGATCATGCTGTTCATGTCGTTTCTCGCCGGGGTGCAGCTTTTCTTTCTCGGAGTGATAGGCGAATACATTGGACGCATCTATCACGAGACCAAGAGGCGGCCGCTGTACGTCGTCGGATCGGTGGCGCGACAGGGCATGGAAATCCCCGTCGAGACCCATCGGTTCGTGACGCCGCAGTATACGCCCATAGTCGATCCACAGCGTAGGCGACGCTAGGCCTTAGCGGAGCGCGAGTGGAATCCGACTACGGCGCGCGCTATCGCGATCTGTACGAGCGTCATTGGTGGTGGCTCGCCCGCAAACAAGTAATTCTCGATGCGTTGCGTACGCACGAGCCACCCTCTGGCTGGCGAAATGTGCTCGATGTCGGATGCGGCGACGGCTTGTTTTTCAACGATTTGGCGAAGCTGCCGGGTGTGCAGCTCATCGAAGGAGTGGAGCCAGCGGCCGATCTGGTTTCGCCGAGTGGACCACACAGCAAGAACATCCACGTCGTCCCATTCGACGCGAGCTTTGATCGCGGACGGCGCTACTCCCTGGTCCTCATGCTCGACGTGCTCGAACACCTTCCGGATCCGACGGGGTCACTGCGTCACGCGCTTTCTCTGCTGGAGCCGGGAGGGATTTTCCTCGCGACGGTCCCGTCGTTCATGTCGCTCTGGACGCGCCACGACGACCTCAATCATCACTTTACTCGCTATGACAAGGTGAGCTTCGCAACGCTGGCGGCCGACGCCGGAATGCGCATCGTTGAGTCACGGTATTTCTTCCATTGGCTCGCGGGAGCCAAGATCCTCACGCGAATCAAGGAATCGCTGATTCCTGGCGAGCCCGAATCTCCAACAGTGCCGCCGCGCTGGGCGAATCGGGCCCTCTACGCGATTGCGCGATTTGAGCAGCGCGTGCTTGGCTCATTCCAGATACCGTACGGTAGCTCGCTGCTCGTCGTCGGAACCGCCGCGCGTTAGAGACTAAGCCTCGCCGCGCCCGTCACACGACAGATGATCAACAGGCCTTATCGGCCGAGCCAGTAGTTCACCTTCACCTGAAACACGTTCGTCGGCCGGTCGCGGAAGATGTCCGTCCGCTCCCTCGTGAAATCAAAATTCCCATTCGCGTCGCTGCCCGTACGATTCTGCGTCCAGACAAAGAACACGGTCGAGCCCGGACGATACTCCCAGCGCACCACCGCATTGCCGATTAGCGAACGGAAGGTGAAGTCGGGATCGGAGAACGTGAACCGCTGCGCTGGTCCCGCGTTATCGGGATCCACGGTGTACCTTGCCCCTGATGTCGCGGTGGCCGGAGTCCGAGTTATCGTACCGATGTCCTGCCCGTAAACGACCTTGCGCGCAGTCCGCGGGGCCGCGAACTCGCGGAACGACGAATAGGCTCCGCTCGCGATGAACGGCTGCGCGAAGAGTTGGAGCGTCAGATTCGGCGTGAACGTCCAGTTCACGCGTGTGTCGAGCGAGAGCGTCTTCGTCTTGATGAACGCGAACACGTACCGCTTGCCGTAAAAGGAGGTAGCCGTAGCATCGCCCACCGTCTCTACGTACTGCGCGGCATTCTCATCCGCGACGTAGCTCGGTGTCAGGCTGATGAACACGTTGGTCGCCGGCTTGAGGGCCACGCCCGGCTGGAGTATGATCGTGTGAGTTGGGGAACCGACTCCCCGCCCCAGCTGGACCGAGAAATCGAAGACGGCGCGCTGACGGGCGTCCGTGGAAATCCCGAGATTTCCGAAGTTGTAGCCAGTCCGCATCACCATCGGTCCGCCGCGGGTCAGGTGATCGTCCAACACAGTCGGATGGTGGATGTAGAAGCTGCGCAGATTCCAGTAGTTCAGAAACTGTGCGCCGCCGTAGATCTGCCCCTGAAGATCGGTCTTGTCGCCGTCGTAGTTGAACTGCTGCTGCCCGCCGCCAAGGAGCACGGCATTGCGGTACCAGCTGCCTGGCGTGTTCCACTGACGGCCGGCGTTGGCGTTCATCCACTTGTAGTCGGCGCGACCGAGAAATGACAGATCGTTCGACTCGAACCCCGGGCTCCTCCAGTTCTGCGCTGTCTCCCAGAACCATTTGCCGGAATTCTTGGCGACCCGCGTGTAGAACCCATAGCCCCTGAGCGACGTCGCGTTCGGATCGTACTTCGCGCCAAATATTCCGTCGGTCGTGACGCGCCGGTCCGGGCGCTGGAAGTAGTGGGCGCTAGAGCGCGTCGTGAGATCGATTGCCGACCTCGTTCCACCGACGTCTGAAAACAGGGTCGAGCCAATCCATGAGTACGTTCGCTGGTGCCAGTAATAGTTGAAGTCGAGCCCCCCTACCTCGGCGTTGCGGCGAAGTCTATCGGCGATCAGCGTGTCGTTCAGCTGGCGAATCGTCGACGTGAACGCTCCACCGATCGTCGTGTTGCCCTGATTCAGATCCTTCTTCACTCGACCCACGAAATAATTGGTGAGCGGCTCGACTTCCTGGCTCCGCTCCGGCGCGCCGGGGGAGGGTAGATACCGCGCGGTCTCCCGATTCGTCAACGCGTCGAGAAGGCCCATCGTGTAGCCGCCCTTGGTGCGACCCGTGATTTTTGCGGCGCCGAGTATCGTGGTATTGTCGGGCGTGTTCGCGAACGCGGACGTGTTGTTGATGTATGGATTGAGCTGCGGCGGTCGCCCGATGCGCCGCGAGTAGAACATGTCGAGACTCGATGTATTGCTGCAGAAGTTGCAGCTGAAGTCTCCGAAATCGAACGCGCTGTTCCCCGCAACGAAGAACGGACGCTTTTCCTGGTAATACGTCTCGTAGGCCGAAAGATTGATCGTGGCGGGATCGACTTCCACCTGGCCGAAGTCCGGATTCACCGTAGCATCGAGGGCGAGACTCGAGGTCAGCAGATACTTTACGTCCGCTCCGGCGCTGATACGCCCTGAGCGGCTGCTGTGGTACGGATCGCCGGGCTCCGCAAACTTGAACAGCTCCCGTGATTCCACGTAAGGGAGTATCTCGAGCTGGCGCGGCTGGGGCTCGATGACGAGCCCATGCAGCGATCCGAAATACGTCGCGCCACCGGCTTCGCCTTTGCGCCTGAACGACCACATGTCCTGCTCATTGAGTCGATCGGCGTAGCGCCAGATCTGCATTCCCCACGTCTGCGCGCTGTCGCGAGCGAAGCGAAGCTGCGAGTAGGGAATCCGCATCTCCGCCGTCCACCCCGCGGAATCGACATGCGATGCCGCCTGCCAGATCGGATCCCACGACGGATCGCCGTTGAACTGGTCGCCGCGAACTCCCGCCGGATTGATCTCGAACCACGCCTGATCGATGTGGTTGTGATAGGGATCGAGTATGACAATCAGCTTGTCGGTCGTTAGAGAGTTGAACGACCCGTTGTTGCCGTTCCCGTCGAGCAGCTGGTCCCGCCTGGCGAGCGGGGCGCGGATTCCGCGGGCACCGAGCGAGTCGTACATCCGCGCCCCGATGTAGATGGCGCGCGCGTCGTACAGAACCCTGACCTCCGTGCCCTGCGTTGGTGCGACGCCTTCGTTGGGCTGCTGCTGGTGGAAATCGGTAATCGGAGTCGCCTTCGACCACACAGACTCATCGAGCTTCCCGTCGATGAGGATGGTACCGACAGCCTGCGCCGCCGAGCCGTTGGGCAGCGACACGGTTGTGGCCGGCGTGGTCTGCGCGCGTAGCGTCGCGACGCCCCCAGCGAAGAGAGTGGCAGAAACCACGATGTATTTTTTGAATGACAAGACTTTTTGCTCTCTGAGGTCAGTGAGTGGGATAGTTAACCGTACGCTCAGGGTCCAAAACGGTTTCAGCGCTACCCGCCGACTGAGAAAAGTCCGTTGGTCGCCCTGTATCGGCTTTGATGGTCGAAAGGCCGAAAGGGTTTATAACCACCCCAACGATCGGCCACTGGGTGTCTACATCCTGAACAGATATCCGTACTTCACGAAGAAGTAGTCCGACGTCCGTTTCAGCGGCTGCCAGTTGAATCGCTGATTCGGATCCGGAAGCCCATCGCCCGCACTGCCATAGCCGAAGAACAGGACGGTCCCCGGATTCGGGCGATACGAGAACAGATAGTCGCCGTGAAGGGAACGGTTGCGCGTCGCGGACGCGAGCTGGCCATCGATTAGAAGAGGATAGAACGTTCGCGACTCGTCGCGCAGGTCGTCCGTTTGACTCAGATCGTATTCTCCGACGACCCGCATGAAGATCGCGCGAGTGAGCTGGTACTCGAGCTTCACGCGCGGTATGAGGTTTCGCCCGACGAGACTGTGATCGGTGCGCCGCCAGTAGTCCTGATACTGGAGATCACCGTTGATGCGCGTCCTCTCGTTTGGTCTCACGCTCATCGAGAGCACGAGCAAATCGATATTGGCCTGGGCCCACTCGAAGAAATTCTCGTCCTGCCCGCCCACATAGAGCAGATTCGCGCTGAACTTCGACCACTGCGGCGTCGTAAGCGTCGCGACATAGTCGTGATTCGTGATGCGCGGACGGCCGACGAATTGGAGCGTATCACCGGCGGGGGAAAGTATCCTGTAGTTCGAGTACAGTCCCCGGTCGAAGCCGAACGTCTCCAGGTAGAAGCCAAGCCCGACGTTCCAGCCGCCGCGAAGTCCCGCGTTGCCACTCAGGTGGAATTTCTTGTCCTGCGCATCGCCGCTCCGAAAGAAATGCGAGTACTGCCATTGGTCGTCGAGGAGGATGTCACCCGTGAGCGACTCGACCTTTGCTCCCCGCTCGCCGAACCAGCTTCCACGATGATCCAGCCCGGCGTGCACGACTCCTGGACGTGATATGAATCCGCTCCGGGCGCGGAAATCCTCGCTGATGCCGGTCATCACGTACCGGAGGCCGAAGCGCTTGCCGTTGCGCGCAAAGATTCCTTCCCATAGAGGCGCGTTGCGTGTCAGCCCCGCGGTCTTGTCGAAGCTGCCCGCCGCCTGGAACGACCCGCTGTACACTTGCCCGAAGACGATCCGGCCATCGATGTCCGCTACTCGGTTGTAATCTCCTCCGACGATGCGGTCTGTATACGCCATGCCGATTCGGGACTGATCGCCGATGTCGTGCTGCGCCCGGAGGATGTTGTACAGCGCGCGGTCGTGTCCCGTGCTCGAGAGGCTGGGGTTGTCCGCCGCGGATAGAGCAGCGATGCTCGTGCCGGCAACCTTGCCAGTAATCTTGACCGCCGCGTCCGGTGTGGTGATGCGGCGCGTGTAGATCAGGTTGTGCGGCGTGCGGAACTGGTCGAGCCCCTCGAGAAAGAACGGACGCTTTTCGGGAAAGAAGAGCGCCTGTCGGGGATCGATCACGAACTGCCCGGCATCCGACTCGACCTCGGCGAAGTCGGGGCGAATGGTCCCGTTGAGAGTGAGGTTGTTGGTGATGCCCCAGCGCACGTTGCCGCCAAGTTTTGGACTCGGCTTGTTGTAATCCCAGCTGCCCGATTGCGGCGCGCCATTCATTTTCAGCGTGACGACGGGATTGAGATCGAGAACTAGGCCCCTCTCGAAACCGGAGAGTCCCTCCAGCGTTCCCGCCTGTCCGAGAAACGATGCGTTCGATCGTTTTGCGGGAGCCCACGAGTCCTCGAAACCGGAATGCTGCACCTGGCGCACGACGTTGAAGTCCCAGTTCTGCGGGTCGTTTGGCTGGAACTTCAAACTCTTGAACGGGATCATCATCTCCACTTCGTAGCCGTAGTCAGTGATGCGACCCTTCGACGTGAACACGAAATCCTGGCTGAGATCAGGCGCGACTCTGCCGGCGAGTGTCGGTGTCCATCCACCCGTCAGGATCTGTCCCTGCTCCGCTATCGTTCCGTCCATCTGGACACCGAACGGATTTACCGCGAAGACATAAGCCTGTCTCTGGTCGTGAAAGGTGCCGAGCAGGATCTGCACGTTGTCGTCGGCCGAGATCTTGTCGCGGTCGGCCTGCGTCGCGTGGACCGCTCCGTGCCGCTCGAAGGCGCGAATCCCGACGTACAGCGCCGTTGGTGAGTACCAGACGAGCACCTGCGTCGAATCGGCGGCCGGAATGCCGTCCTGGGGCGAGAACTGCGAGAAGCCCGTGAGCAGCGCGGCCTGCTGCCAGACAGGCTCGATCAGTTCGCCGTCTACAGACGCATCGGCGGCAAGGCGCGGGATGGTGACGTGCAGCTGATTTTCGCGACCGATGTACGTGATCGATGGCGGCGTGACAAGAAGCGCAATGAGAGCCAAATGTGAAAACATGCCCGCCGCCTGTTCGCGTCAACCAACGTTGTGATGCGTCGCCCAATCTATGGCGGTTGGGGATGGTGGGAAAGCCAGTGGTATTGATAAACGCGTCGCCACGCGCTACTTAGACGCAGGAAGCTTTGCTGGAAACGCTGCGTACGGAGTCGTGGAACGTGGTGCGAGAGGCCTGCCGCACGATTCTTGTGCCGCGACCCGAACTTGACGTCGATGACATGCTCGGGGATGAGGACATTCGCGCGGAACTCGACCGAGCAGTCAAGGAATTCGTGAAGGCCATTCGTTGAGGGGTTACACAATGCGCTCTTTCCGCTTTGATTTTCTTTTCCGGATCGCTCTGGTCGCATTTGCCTTTGCCTCTGCAGACGCACAGCAGCCAGCTCGAGATGACTCCGCTTCCCCAGCGGTCCGTCTACGCGTCTTTCTCGACTGTAACTTCTGCGATTTCGATTTCATGCGAACCGAGATCAGCTTCGTCGACTACGTTCGCGACAGACAGGATGCCCAGGTTCACATTCTCGTTACCAATCAACCAACCGGCGGCGGTGGCACGGAGTTCACCCTCCATTTCCTTGGACAACGGGAGTTCGCTCATCTTTCAGATACTCTCAAGTACGTATCGCCGACCGGCGCGAGTCCGGACGATCTTCGACACGGTTTGGCGCGATCGGTTCGGCTTGGGCTGGTGCGATACTACGCTCATCTCGGGCAGGCGGAGCGCTTCGAGGTCACTTATACCGCGCCGACTGGTGGTCAGGGCGCTAAGGCGGCGGCGAAGGATCGCTGGAATCTTTGGGTCTACCGAATTTCAGCGAATGGGTACGGCAGCGGCGAGAAGTCGGACAACTTCGTCTCGCTCAATGGATCCCTCAGCGCCAATCGCACCACCGAGATGTGGAAGGCTGTCGTCGGGGCCAACGCGAACTATGGTCAGAGCCGCTTCATCCTGTCCGACGGAAGCAAATTCAACAGCTACTCACATAGCTATGGCTTCAACGATCTGTTGGTGAAGAGCCTCGGCTCCCATTGGTCGGCGGGACAGCGCGCCTCATGGAGGTCATCGACATTCCTCAATCAGAAGCACGCGATTCGCTTCGCGCCGGCGATCGAGTACAACATCTTCCCATATTCCCAGTCGACGCGCCGTCAGCTCCGGCTGCAGTATTCGGCGGGTATCAACCACTTCCGGTATCAGGACACTACGATCTTCGACAAGCTGAGCGAAGTGCGCGGCGATCAGACACTGACTGCCTCCATCGACCTGAAACAACCTTGGGGATCGGTGAGCAGCTCGCTCGAGGGCGCTGCGTACATCGATGATTTCACCAAGAGGCACCTCATTTTCTTCAACAGCCTGGATCTGCACCTGTTCAAGGGCTTCTCATTCTTTTCATTTGGACAGATCTCGCTGCTGCGCGACCAGCTCTACCTCCCGCGCGGAAACCTCAGCGACCAGGATCGACTCCTCCGCCAACGCCAGCTCGCGACCTCCTACACCTACTTCGTCAACCTGGGGCTGAGCTACAGCTTCGGGTCTATCTTCAACAACATCGTCAATCCGCGATTCGGGGGCAGCAGCGGCGGGTTTGTGATAATTAATTAGGACGACAATCGGCTATCTGCAAACGTATTCATCGCCTTTGTTGCGGATTTTCCAAGCGCGATCTGCGGATGTCCCACAACAGCCAGCGTTGCTAGCAGTGGGGACTGGAACAAGGCAATTATTGATCAAGTGCGAAACTATACCATCGAGGCGGGCGGAAGAATGACCATCGCGGACGGCAGCAACATTGTTTTTCCGCACACCGACGAGTGGTCACCTTCTCCCGCGCCGCGGGATTCTTCGGAAGCTTTCAAATCTCGTAACGAAGCATCAAGCGCATGCCAGCGGCTCTTGGGTGAAGGCTTCGTTCAGCCCGTTTGAATCAGCGGAGTGGGAATTTTCAGCCGTGTGTTCATCTCTGGCGTTTCAAACGCGTTCGCTAGATGTAGCGCCTTTTCAACACGGTCGTACGATGACCAGTCTATCGAGCTTGTGAAACGTTGGGCGAAATCCAAGACCTGAACGTAAGCCTTCGGTTCATATTGTCGTGTCAACACGCGAAGTCCTGTCAGGTAGTCATCTCGATAGACGGAAGGAATCAAGATTCTTGTTTCTTTTGCCGCAGCGAACTCGGCGTTCATGAATGCGCGAGCCACTCTTCCATTCCCATCATCGAAAGGATGAACTTCGGAGATGATGAACATCACCGCAGCAGCTCGGTGAAATGGTTCGCTAAGTCCACGGGCGATTTGGAATCCCTGCCCCAGCGTACCGCGCACGAGTGACGCTTCGACGAATCTCGTATCCCCCGCGCGGTTAGCAGTTTCTTTGAACTCTCCCGGCCTTTTGTCCCGTCGGCTCTCAAGAATAGTGAAATGAATATCTCGGAGACGTTCAATGAAGAAGTGTTCATCGGCATCGGCGAGAATACTGCGGGACATCATGTTTCGATTACCGACTACTGCGTATGTTCCCAACACATCGTGTGCATCTAAAGGCCGATTCTTTGGAATCTTGTTTTCGAATACGATTTGACGGGCTTCCTCGACTTCGAATTCGGTTCCCTCAATGAAGTTCGAGAAATACGCATCGAAAAAGCTCACATTGACCCAAGCATCCCCGGTTTGCGCATCTGGCCGTGAAGCACTGGGATTCGTTTGAAGGTATGCGAAGAGCCTTTGGAAGAGTTCGAGCCTCGCTGAGTCGTAAGGTGTTCCAGCTAATCGAGCGATAGCGGTTGGTTGCGTGACCGCTCCCTGACGTGAGCCGAGAAGTACTCCAGTCAACTTGTTCAGAGCCTTGTACTCTTCCTCGGCCCCTAGCAATGGAGCCAGAGACTTCGCTGAGTCGCGTATAGCGTTGAGTTTGCGCTCACCTCCACTATCGAACTCTCGCTCAAGAACAGCCTCCATTTCGCGCGCAGTAAGCCCGCGCTTTACTCCCTTCCGACCACGAGAGGGCTTCATGGCTTCCAGAATTGCGCGCGCGCGCGAAGCCATGTACAGGTCGCCGAGGAATGGTAAGTCCCCTTCCTGATTAGGTGGCCCCTTTGATACTCGGAGGCGAAGACCGGCGAGATCCCTATAGTATTTGGATTTCCCTACGAGGAACACACTACCGTCCCCTGCGGGTTTTCCCTCTAGGGCTGTGCGATGGCTAATAACTGACCCCCGAGACAGCAGACCAACCACACGCCACAAATTTCTCTTGATAATAGTTTCGTCGTCATCTTTGAAATTGGACGTGTAGAGTTTTAGACCGAGAGGTCGGAGCTCTCCTGCGTCAACGGCCTTTGAAATTGCGGCGGTGATTTCAGCAGAACTGGCGAGTACTTCAGGCCAATCCAGTTTTGATTGTGTTGTTTTGTGTTTTAGTATTGCCATTTTACGGCTTTTCCAATGTTTTATGCGATAAGATCCCGCAAATACAGTATTTTGTGCCGTAATAATGCGCTGTGGGTATTTCTATATCTTAAAAGTAACATCCCGAGATATCTAGGCAATAAGACGAAATACAGGCGTTAAGCAGCCAAATAGACACTCAACCGCAATATTTTAGGAGTTAATTAGTGAATTCTTGAATATTTTGATATTTAAAGAGACGGAACTGAATTTGGACCGCCGCCCCATCGCGCGGCGCGCAGAATTGCCTGACCCTCCTGCGCAGAGCGGAAGGGAGGGCCACCTCTGCTATTTCGGCAAATATTCGGGAATGGACGACCAACCTTTAGGAGACGAGTAGTTGGGTCGGGGTCCGAGCTTCTGACTATCCAGCGAGTTCCGAGCAATGCTTGAAAGAATTGCCCATTCGCGATAGCGGTATTTCTGGCCCTTGCCGGAGCGTAATCACTTACAAGAGGCGCCGGTCAGAATCGAACTGACGAATAGCAGATTTGCAGTCTGCCGCCTTACCACTTGGCCACGGCGCCGAACAACAAAGTTACCGGGTCGTGAGGCTCCAGAGCAATCGCGCCACATAGATGCCTAGCGCCAATCCCGCGCCGACTATCAAAACGAGCACGATCAGCGCGATTGCCGCCACGCCAAGCACGTTGCGGCGCTTCACAGGAGCGGACGCGGACACGATCCCCGCTCCCGCCACATGCCGCTCGAGTAGCGCGACGTTCATCGTATTCGATTTCCACGCGGCGTCAAACACATCGCCGACCGCCGGAACAGCTCCTATGAGCGTATCGATGCCGACGTTCACGAGCATTCGCACCAGCGTCACCGCGGGCACATCGGCACGCACCGCTTCCAGAATGATGTAGCCGGACATAACCGCTCCAACCAGATCACCGATTCCGGGGATGAGTCCGATGATCGGGTCGAGTCCGAACTTCCAGCCGGTGCCGGGCACCGTCATCGAGCTGTCGAGCAGTCGCGCCAACACCCGCACGCGTTTCGTTCTGCTCGCCGCGTCATTTCCCGTAATTCCACCGGACGACGGAATGATGACTCCAGGGTTGATCTTGCTCATCGCGCCACCGCCGCGAGTGTGGACATCCTTCTCGTGCCTGGATACGGCTTGTCGCCCTTGATGGTCGTCCACAGAATGCGGTTGAAGAGATCGTCGTCGGACGTGTCCTCCTTTTTGACGACCAGCTTCTTCGACATCTCCGCCATCGCGCCCTTCTTCGGATTCAGCTCATTGAGCCGCACGGCCGGCGTCAACGCAGTGTAGGGTCTCAGATCGGGTGTCGTTTCCCAGATCTCCCGCAGCGGACGCCCGTAGTGATCGAACTGCGACATCCTGCCGAGGCCGAGGATGTCCTCGATCGTGGCGAGCACGTCGCTCGTGTTCGCGAATCGATGGAACACCTTCCCCCTGTTGTATGCCGATATCACCAGCAGCGGCGAGCGATGCGAGTCCACGTGGTCCGGCCCGTCCTGCGCATCGTCCTCGAGGACGAACACCGCCGTGTTCTTCCAGTAGGGACTTTTCGACAGCGCTTCAATCAGCCTTCCGAGCGCAAGATCGTTGTCCGCCATGTACGCCCTCGGCGTCGGTCTCCCCGCGGACGCACCCCAGGTGTGGTCGTTCGGAAGTCGCACCAGCTCGAGCGCGGGCAGCCTGCCTGATCGGACGAATCCCTGAAACTCATTCAGCCAGATTCCGATACGCACCTGATCCGGTATCTCGAGGCTCCAACCCGGGTACGATTTGTTGGTGTGCGCGGCAAGGCTGGCCTTCGTCGGAAAATACGCCGTGTCGTTGCGGGCGGCCGAATCTTCTGGCTGGTTGACGTACTCGCCGTAATTCCGGTACGTGATCCCCGCGCGGTCGGCGAGATTCCAGATGTATCCGCTCGACGGCTCCGCCACGTCTTCGGCAGGAACCACGTCACGATTGAGTCCCTCGTAATCGTACGTGCGACCGCGATCAGAGTAGTGGGAGGGGATTGTCTTCTCCGAGTAGTCCGTCGCGTACGCCGCCATCGACCAGTTGTGTCCGTCCGGACTAACTTCCGCGTTCACGAAAAATCTGTCGAAGATTCCAAACCGCTCCGCCAGCGCGTGGTGGTTCGGCGAAACCGCTCGTGGAAAGAACACGATCGACGAGTCGCCGTCGGCCTGTGGCAGATCGCCGAAGACCTGATCGTAGGTACGGTTTTCCTTGATGACGTAGATGACGTGCTCGAACGGTGGATACCTGGCGGGAGGTCTCGCGGTGTTCCAGCCATTTGCACCCGCTACGCGCTCCGACCATCGCACCAGATCCGCCGCGCCCGTGCCCGCGAGAGGAATGATCACCAGAGTGCCGTTTATCTGGCCGAGCGTGTAATCCCTGTTCTGCGGGCGGCTGTGCTCGCCCGGCTGCCGGTTTCCCGAATTGGGAGCAGTCCCACGCCCCTTGCCGCTGATGACCAGGAGATCGCTTCCGTCCGCTGCAAGCGCCGACGGATACCATCCGACAGGAATCCTTCCCGCCAACGCATCGTTTCCCCGCGCTGCCGAATTGCCCGATGTGTTCGCCGACAGATCGAATACCGCGACCGCATTGTTGTCGGCCTCGGCGACATACAACCGCGTTCCATCCGGCGACAACGACAACGCGTTCGGCGTGCTGCCCTCGCCGGTGCTGGCGGGATTTGCATCGTTGAGCGTACCCACGAGCTGTTGGGATCTGGTATCCACGACGCTGATCCTGTCGGTGCTCCCCGACGCGACGAACAAACGGGATCCATCCCTGCTGAGAACGAGAGCCGACGGATAACGTCCCACCCTGATTCGAGTGCCTCCGGTCAACTTTCCATTCGGCAGCGGACGAAAAGCGGACACCGTCCAGCCTCCCCACGCTGAGGCGTACACAGTTCCATCCGGCGCTACCGCCACGCCGTATGGATATCGCTCGGTCGCGAGTCGCTGCACAACTCGTTTAGATCCGAGATCCACGACCGCGAGCGAATCACCGAGATTTTCGGCGGCGTACAGCGTTCGTCCGTCGGGCGAGATCGCGATGCCGGCCGGATACCGTATACCGTCCTTCATCATACTGCCCATCATATCGTCCTTTATCTTCCTCCTCGCCTCGAGCACGATGCTGTCCGCGAGCGTCGCCGCGCCCCCGCGCCAGTCGAAGCGGTAAATCACATCCTGGTTGCCGCCCGACACATACAGGGATTTACCGTCCGGACTGAAGACGATACCGAGAAAAACCGCCGGCAGCGGAACGGTCTGGAGAATCCGTCCGGTAGATCGATCGACAACCTGAATGCCCTGCTCGCGCCAGCCGTTGAGCAGCGCAATCACGCGATCCTTCTCGGGAGAGAGCGCCATCGCGAGTGGCATCGAGCCGAGGTCGTACGAGACACCGGCCGGATCGAGCGTCGCTCCGGTCGGGAGACGCCGCACGCCTGAAGGTTCCTGCGCCTCGATTCCAGCCTTCACCTGAGGAGATGGTGAGCCGCAGGCATTTGCGATGACAGCGAGCAGCAGTAAACACACGGGTGTCTGTTTCATGCGTCAAAGATGGCATTGACACCCGATTCTGCCAGTCGGATACTCCGCGCATGAAGAAGTCGAATGCCGAAGTACGGATCGTTCCCGCCACGAAAAGAGACATTCCTCTCATCCGGGAATTCATCCTCGAGCTCGCCGATTACGGGCGGGCACGCCCCGGCGAAGCACCCGTCACGGAGAAGGATCTGGCCGATACGCTGTTCGCCAAGCGGCCGGCCGCCGAAGTATTAATCGCGTACCTCGGCGACAAGCCCGCCGGCTTCGCGCTCTTCTCCCACAACTATTCCACCTGGCTCGGGAAGCGCGGAATTTATCTGGAAGATCTGTTCGTCCGTCCGGCCGCCAGAAAGCACGGCATCGGTTTCGCCCTCTTCCGGGCGCTCGCGCGAATTGCCATTGCACGCGACTGCGGTCGAATCGATTGGTCAGTGCTCAACTGGAACGACCTTGCGATCGACTTCTACAGACAGATCGGCGCCAAGTCGATGGACGACTGGATTGCGTTTCGGCTGACCGGTGACACGCTAGCCCAGATCGCCGGCCATAAATCGCGCGTCCGCTGAGTTCCGGCAGCATCGACATCGCGGCGCCTCCCAATCGCTTAACTTCCTGCCCTATGCCGTCGACACCAAGCTGGTGCAACTGAAATGATGCACGGCCGCAGGCCCCGCCAGCTGGTAGTCGTATGGGTCACCGCGCTCCTGCTGATCGCACTGATCATGTGGTTCGAAACCGCGGCACCGGTGTTTCACGAGATCCTGAAGCCCTTCTACTGGATCATCCTGGGAATCGCTTTGTTTCTCACCTGGCGCTGGTTTCGCTCGCGGTCGAAGAAGAATCGAAGAGGGAACGACCGGAGGCGCGTCGAGCGCCGCGACGACAGAGACTCACCTGGTCCGGACAATTGAAAGGCTGAATCCGTTCGGAACGGGTCCGCCGCGTGAGGCTATTCGGCCGCCTCCCGTCCCTCCAGCCGGAACGGCAAACCGCAGATAGCCCGCGCCACCATCTATGATGTTCACGGATGTGATGGTCGCGGTATTCAGCGCCTGAACAACGAGCGGAAATTCAATCGCATCGAGCGCGGGGATGACGGATCGAAAGTTCCAGCTCGGGTGGCTGTAGATCGGCTGAATACCGGAAATGAAATCATCGGCGTAGTTCGCCGTCGCCCAGTCCCGGACCCACGACGTGAGACCCGACCCGAATGCAAGACTGAGATTGGCGACCCCGTGCACGCCCGCGGGCGGGTTGGCAAGCTGATGCCACAATGTGATCTCGTCTCCGCCGCGTCGGTCAGCGGCATACCTGAGAAACGCCCAGGTCGCTCCCCGCGTGCTGATGTCGGCGTTGTTGTCGTAAGGAGAGCTCGCTCGCGGATCACGAAGAAACTCGCGAAATCGGTGCATGTTCGCCGATCCGAAGCTGTTGAACGCGTCAAGCACGCGCTGTGGAGATTGAGTTGCCGCGAATGCCGTGTTCTGGCCGCGCGACAGCCCGCCAGCGCGATAAAACGTCAGCTCTTCCGCCATGTGCGCGAGCCCTTCGTCGAGGAAGGTATCCTCGAACGTCGTCGACCCCGTGACGTAGAGATGGCGCGATGCGTTGATCAGATGCTGAAATTCGTGCGCGAGAACGCCGATGGTGATGCCACGCACAAAATCGGCGCTGCGGACATTTTGATTGATGGTCCCCTCGGGATCGGGCACGAGCAGGTAAAACATCTCGGCCACGTTGCTCGTCGCGCAAAGCTCCAGGGTAGGCGTGGCCGAGGTAGGAAAAAGATCGCGGCCGAAAAAGAAGCCGCCTACGAAGAAGTTCAGGCTCGGCGGAGTGAGCGCGTTCACGGAGCTCGTGAAGAACATGATCACCCGCTGATTGCCATCGATGTCAGTGGGTTCCCCGAAATTCTGCGTGTCGACCGAATACACGAGCGTGTCGAACGTGTCACCAAAGGAGCGGTAGTCGGCATCCGTAAAACCGCCGGCCGGGTTAGCCGTGTCGGCAATCACGATCGCGTGATCGCTTATGGCAACCACGCGACCCGTTCTGTTCTGCGCGTTGGTGCAGGAGGCCGACGAGTTGGTGTTGAGCTGGAGCTGGTCGCCGAGTTGGAGCAAAGCCCTCAGGTTGGACTTTCCGCTGCCGGATACTCGTGACGCGCGAGCCATCTCCATCTTGGGTGTGAGATCTCGCTTGGAGAGATCCCTCAGCTTCATCTCGAACCCTTGATCCCGCGTGAGCGCTGCAGCTCGCAGCGCCTCGGGAGCCCGTGCTCTCTTGATCGACGATAAACCGGAAACTGACGCAGCCGTCGTGCCGCCCGCAAAAATCGACAGGCGCAGCGTTGCGCCGCTGAAATCGGAGTAGAATGGGATGGCTGTGAACTCCGCGCCCGCGACAGTTCCCTGCACGCAGAACTCCGACGCCGCCGTCCCGGACAGAGTCGCAACTTCCCCGACATTCAGACTGAGTGGCACAGCGCTCGACGCGCATGGCAATGGGAGAACGATGACTGTCCCGATCCTGATCAGTCCGCCCGCGCTTACACGAACCGCAGCGGTCGCGTTCGGCGCGCGCGCGATCAGTATCGCACCACTGCCGAGATTTTCCGCGGTTACAATGGCAGTATCCAGTGACTCGACTGTGCTCCCCCCGAGCACCGTATTTCCATATACGTCGACTGGCCGCGCGTTGAGGCGAAAGCTGTCCCCCACTCCGAGCAGCCGTACGGTGTCGCGGGACAAAAGTATCTGTACCATCGCACCCGCAACCGAGCGCTGGATGAACGTAACCGGTAGAAGTCCTCCCACTGTTGCGGTCGCCGTCTGCGTTCCGCTCACGGTACCGAGAGTCCAGTTGACGGACGCGACGCCCTTCACGTCGGTGCGCGATGACGGCGCGCTCAGAGTTCCGGAGCTGGTGCTCCAGACGACGGTGGCCCCTTGAACATCTCTGTCCTGTTGGTCGGCAACCCTTATCGAGAGAGGAATCGGCAGCGTCGCCCCAACCACGGGATTCGGCTGGGCGTTGCCCGCAACTATGACCTCAGTCGCGGGCGGGCCGAATTTTGGACCGGACGCATCTCCGCACGCACTTGTCTGAACGACAAGGGCGACGATACCGACACTGCGCAACCGGAAAATGACCCGCATTCCCACCCGCTGAGACGATCATCTAAATGTACGTGGCGGGCGATCTGGAGAGAGACGTGCCCTGATTACTCGGAGATTCTGGTCTCGCCGCGATCGCCGGTCTCTGCCTCGCGCGCAGCCCGCTCCCTCAGCGACGCCGCTCGGCCCGGCGAGCCCGTTGAACTTTCGCCGATGTCTGCCACCGCCGCGACGTTCTCGACGAATACCTGCGTGAGCTCGTCGACCCGGTCGTGAACGAGCATGTCGCTCGCGCGTGAGATCGTCGCCGCGCGATGGGTCACGTCGTCGATCGCCGCCCGAACCGCGGACACAGGTCCTTCAGCGAGCATTCTCGAAATGGCACCCGAAGGGGCGACCTCCCCGGTAAGACATTGCACGAGAATTGCCCTCATGACCGCCGGTTGCACGCCGTCGGTGAGACGATTGATGGCTTCGGCTTCAAGACCCGTCCGGCTGCGCATAATCGTGCGAGTGAAGATTGACGAAAACGGCCTGATTGACGCCTTTCTTCTCCGGCACAACATGCGCCAGACCGACGGGCACTAACCACACCACACCTTTACCGGGGGGCTGGCATGGCTGCGCGGAAGAAAACAGGCAAGCGGAAATACGGCAAAGCGGCTTCCAAGAGCGTCGAGACCGCGATGCGTCGCCGCAATAAGGGAACGCTCGAATCCGGCCGAAGCGGTAAGAAGGTAAAGAGCCGCAAACAGGCGATCGCAATTGGATTGTCCGAAGCGCGCAAAAAGGGGGCAAAGGTTCCCCGCAAGCGTTAGTACTTGGCGAGATAGTTATCGAGCTCCCACTGCGACACCTGGGTTATGTACTCCTGCCACTCGAGTCTCTTGGCAGCCAGAAACTGCGTCGTGATATGCTCGCCGAGGGCCCCGGTGATGACGTCGTCCTTCTCCATCTCGTCGCACGCCTCACCGAGATTGTGCGGAAGATCGTCGATCCGTAAGCGACGCTTCTCGCGGTGCGACATCTCCCAGATGTTGGTATTGACGGGCTCGCGCGCGTCGGCCTTGCTCGTGATCCCGTCGAGTCCCGCGGCCAGCTGCACCGCCAGCGCGAGGTAGGGATTCGCGGACGGATCAGGAATGCGCAGCTCGATGCGAGTTCCCGCGCCTCTTCGGTCGGGAATCCGAATCATAGGCGACCGGTTCCGCATCGACCACGCGACATTCACCGGCGCTTCGTATCCGGGCACGAGTCTTTTGTACGAGTTGACCAGAGGATTGGTGATCGCGGTAAATCCGCGGGCATGCCGCAGTAGCCCGCCGATGTAGTGGAGCGCCGTGTCCGAGAGCTCCCATTCCCGCTTCGCATCCCAGAATGCGTTCTCGCTCCCGCGAAAGAGCGACTGGTGGGTGTGCATTCCGCTTCCGTTCTGGCCGAAGATCGGCTTGGGCATAAACGACGCGGTCAAACCGAAGGTACCGGCAACGTACTTCACCACGAACCTGAATGTCGTGATGTTGTCCGCGGTCTTGAGCGCTTCTGCATAGCGAAAATCGATCTCGTGCTGCCCGTGCGCGACTTCGTGATGCGCGGCCTCAACCTCGAACCCCATTCGCTCAAGCACATCGACGATCGCCCGCCGTGCGTCTTCCCCCAGATCGGCTGGCGCGAGATCGAAATACGATCCGACATCGTGCGTGACCGTCGACGGCTCGTCGTTCGCCCCAGGCTTGAACATGAAGAACTCCGCTTCCATGCCCGCGTTCATCGTATAGCCGAGCGCGGATGCACGCGCGATCATTTTTTTCAGCACGCCGCGTGGGTCGCCGGCAAAGGGACTGCCGTCTGGAGTGTTGATGTCGCAGATCACCCGCGCGACCCGACTGCTGTCATCGCCCCATGGAAAGATCTGGAACGTGCCCAGGTCGGGCGCGAGAAGCATGTCCGACTCCTCGATCCTCACGAACCCTTCTATCGAGGAGCCGTCGAACATTATGTCGCCGGCGAGCGCCTTCTCGAATTGCGAAGCCGGAACCTCGACGTTCTTGTTGATGCCGAGGATGTCCGTGAATTGCAGTCTGAGAAACCGGACGTTGTTCTTTTTGGCGAGCTCCAGAATGTCCTGGGCGGTCGCGCCTGCGGTGTCGGGAATCTGGGGGCGATGTCGGGCCATGGAAGGAACGTAGCCTTTTGGGCCCAATTTTGCAATTTAAGCGAACAATTGGGCCATTTCCTTGCGTTTTGGCCGCCAGACAGCGATTTTCACGTGTGGACTGTGCAGCTTTTGCACTAATGTGCTTCCCTACCATGACCCTGGACCCATGACAGCCGCGACGATCAGCCAGCGCAAAGCCCTCATTCAGGAGCTCACCAATCGCTCACCCCGGGTCGCTCCGGGCTTCAATGAGGACGGAATTCCCGGTCCTACTTCCCAGTACTTCGGGATCAATACCCTGGGCGTCCGCCAGCTGCGCGACAAGCTTCCGCGCGAGGTTTTCGCCAGCCTCGCCGCTTCCATACGTCAGGGAAAGAAGCTCGATCGCGCGATCGCGCCCGTCGTCGCTCAGGTCATAAAGGAATGGGCAATCGGTCGCGGCGTCACGCACTTCACTCACTGGTTCCAGCCACAGACGGGACTCACAGCGGAAAAGCACGACGCGTTTTTCGCGTTCGACGACGACCGCCAGCCGATGGAGTCGTTTACCGGAGAGCAGCTCTTTCAAAGCGAGCCCGACGCTTCGAGCTTCCCGTCTGGCGGACTTCGCGCAACGTGGGAGGCACGCGGCTACACGGCGTGGAATCCTGCCAGTCCCGTCTTCATCGTCGAGTCGACCGGTGCGCGCACGCTCTGCATTCCATCGGTCTTCATCGGCTACAATGGCGAAGCTCTCGACGAGATGACGCCACTGCTCCGCAGCTCCGACGTCCTCTCGCAGAAAGCGATCGAGCTCCTCGAGCTGCTCGGCGACAAGGGAGTTCGCCGCGTCTTCACCACCCTCGGCGCCGAACAGGAGTACTTCCTGATCGATCGCGCGCACTTCGCGATGCGGCCGGACCTGGTGATGGGCGGTCGCACGCTCATCGGCGCGCCCCCGCCGCGCGGACAACAGCTCGAGGATCACTACTTCGGTGGCATTCCGGAGCGCATTCAGGGCTGTATCGCCGAGGCCGAGTTCGAGTTGTACAAGCTCGGCGTGCCGATAACCACCCGTCACAACGAAGTCGCGCCATGTCAGTTCGAGATGGCCCCTTATTTCGAGGAGACCGACCTTGCCGTCGATCACAACATGTTGGTCATGGCGACGCTGCGCCGAGTGGCGCTGCGACACCATCTCCAGGCCGTGCTGCACGAGAAACCGTTCGCCGGGATCAATGGATCGGGCAAACACTGCAACTGGTCGATGTCCATCACCGCTGATTCGGCGGATCTCGACGGCCTCAACCTTCTCAAGCCGGGAAAGACGCCCCACCAGAACCTGCGCTTCCTCGTGATTCTCGCCGCCGTTCTGAAAGCTGTTCACAAGCATTCGGGACTGTTGCGCGCCGGAATCGCTTCTTCGGGCAATGAGCACCGCCTTGGCGCCAACGAAGCCCCTCCAGCAATCATCTCCGTCTTCATGGGAGACATGCTCACGCGGGTGATCGAGGAGATCGCCGCCGGGAAAACCTCCGGGACCGCCGAGCAACAAATGATCAAGCTCGGCGTCGCTCGACTCCCCGAGGTGCAGCGGGACAACACCGACCGAAATCGAACTTCTCCTTTCGCCTTCACGGGTCAGAAGTTTGAGTTTCGCGCGGTGGGATCTTCGGCATCGATCGCGTTCCCCATTGCATTGCTGAACTCCGCCGTCGCCGACGGGATCGGTGAAATCACCGACGCGCTGCGCGACGCCATGAAAAAGACCAAATCGGTGAACGAGGCGGTGCTCAAGGTCGTGCGCGAATCCTTCAAGGAAAGCGCGCCGGTCCGCTTCGAGGGCAACAACTACTCCGAGGAGTGGGTCGTCGACGCGAAGAAGCGCGGCCTCCCCAATCTCCGTCGCACACCGGAGGCGCTGAAGCAGATGGTCTCCAGGCAGTCCCGTGCACTGCTCACCAAGCTCGGAGTTCTCACCAAGGAGGAGCTCGAGTCCCGCTACCACGTTCGTGTCGAGCGTTATGTGAAGGACATTCTGATCGAGCTGCATACGATGCGCGAGATGGTCGACACGATAGTCGTGCCCGCGGCTTACGGTTATCTCGGACAGCTCTCCGAGTCCGCGTCGCAATCGAAGACCGCCGGAATCGCGGTGATCCCTCAGGTCGCGACCGCCAACAAGGTCGGCGAGCTGGTTCAGGAGCTACAGGAATTTCGCGAGGATCTGAGCGATGTGATCGCCCGCGCCGAAGCGATGCACGAGGATCCTCCGGGCCAGGCCGAGTTGCTCACCTCTGAGGGAGCGGACACGATGGGCGAAGTCCGGAACGTGTGCGATGCGCTGGAGCTCATTGTCGGTGATGATTTCTGGCCGCTGCCCAAGTACAGAGAGATGCTCTTCCCGGTCTGAGCGGTACTGCAACTGAACACGACCAGCCAAGGGCTGTGGGCGGGACGGCTAGGGGCCACGAGCCAGCGCTCAATCAGAGCCCGCAGCCCCCTGGCTGGTCCGCTCGAAGCCCCTGGCCGGTAGTGTTCAGTACGAGCCCAAAGCGTGTTCGTATCACTAGCCTCGGGACGATGCGTAGAATGGCACCCCCGAGTAACTTCAGCGCATGGCGTCGCCCGTTTCCCCTTCTGGAACTTCATCCACCACTTGCCCCTCCTGCGGGGCTGCAGCCGAAGGCCGTTACTGTGCTAGTTGCGGCTCCCCGCTCGCGGGAGCCGCGTGCGCCGGTTGTTCCGCCGATCTGAGTCCCGGCGCCAGATTCTGCCACCACTGCGGGACCGCTGTCGGAGCTGCCGGGCCGGTACGCGAATCGAAATCGAGCTCACTGCCCTGGATCGTTGCGGCACTGGCATTTCTCGCGCTTTTTGCCATGGCCGCCGGGCGGGGCTTCAATGCCCGCCCGAGCAGCACGGTAGATGGATCGTCGAATGCGCTACCGCAGGCCGGACTCGACGATCGCGGGATGAGCGGGTCTGATCAGTCGGCGGGAGTTCGTGCACCCGACATCTCCGCCCTTTCTCCGCAGGAGCGCGCGGATCGTCTGTACAACCGGATGATGACACTCGCAACCGAGGGAAAAGCCGATAGTGTCCAGTTCTTCGCCCCGATGGCGCTGACCGCTTACCAGATGCTCGCGCCGTTGAACGCCGATCAGCGCTACGACATGGGGCGCATCGGCGAAGTCGTCGGAGCGTTCCCGCTGGCCAAGGCACAGGCCGACAGCATTCTCCTGACAAATCCGAACCACCTGCTCGGCCTCATTCTCGAAGCCCGCCTTGCAACTCTAGCGGGAGATACTGCTCAACTTCATTCCTACGAACGACGGCTCATCGCCGCTGAAAAATCGGAAACAGCCAGGAAACGCGAGGAATATCTGCGACATCAGGACGACATCGCTACCGCCCTCACGCAGGCGCGGAAAAGTCTGGCGGCAAAATCATGAGCGCGCCCAGCACGATTCACCTCGCCCACAGCCCGGATTCGGATGACGCGTTCATGTTCTACGCGCTGGCCGACGGCCAGATCGACACACAGGGCATCAGCTACGTTCACGAGCTGCAGGACATCGAAACGCTGAACGGACGTGCGTTGCGCGGAGAGCTCGATGTGACAGCCGTCTCGATCCACGCCTACGCCTATCTCTCGGATCAATACGCTTTGTTACCGCACGGGGCATCCATGGGAGATGGCTACGGACCGATGCTGGTCTCGACCAAGCCGATGACGCGCGACGAGATTGCGGGCCAGCGAATCGCGGTCCCCGGGCTGATGACGAGCGCGTATCTCGCGCTCAGGCTGTTCCAGCCGGATTTCATCCCGGTCGTAGTGCCCTTCGACCAGATCGAGAAAGCCGTGCTCGGCGGTGGAGTCGTCGCTGGACTGCTGATCCACGAAGGACAGCTCACGTACAAGGACGATGGCTTTCATCTCATCGCCGACATGGGCGCGTGGTGGCTGGAAAAAACCGGCCTGCCGCTTCCACTCGGCGGAAACGTCATTCGCAAGGACATGCCCCGCGATCTGCAAAAGAAAGTCTCGAGGCATCTCCGCGAGAGCATCGCATACGGGCTCGATCACCGGAAGAGCGCGCTCGATCACGCGATGCGATATGCGCGCGGCCTCGATCGCAGCAAAGCCGACACTTTCGTGGGGATGTACGTCAACGACTGGACTCTCGACTATGGCGAGCGCGGCCGGCGCGCAATCCGCCTTTTTCTCGATGAAGGTGTAAAATCCGGTATCATCACACGGCCGGTGACGGTGGAGTTCGTTGACGACTGAGCTGATCGAAGAGCTCCAGCGTCGCGCGGCGCGTTTCGCGGCCGTCGCGACGGTACAACAGGCCATCTCCGCTACGATATCTCTCGACGAAGTCTATCGGGAGATCTACAAAGCAGTCGCTTCCGTCGTCGACGCTCCCTGTTTTGCGCTCATGACGGCAGATCCGAGCTGCCAGGAGTTCCACGCGCAGTGCATCGTGGTCGACTCTGAGATACGCCAAGGTGAGACCGTGCTCGATTTTCCCAACGGCGCGGAGACGATCACCAGTGTTTTCAAGAGCGGTGTTCCACTGATCTCTTCGAAGCCAGAGCGCTGGTGGAAGGGTACGATCTTTCAGGTTGCGGTGAAGCGTGAGGTGCAAAGCGAGATCACGGCACCGCTCATCTACCACGACAGAACGGTCGGCGTGATGCAGGTCCTTTCCTATAAGCAGGACGCCTACGACGATCACGACCTGGAGCTGATCATGCTCATCGCCCGCCAGGCCGCCGTCGCGATAGAGAATGGTCGCCTATTCGCGTCGCAGAAGAACGAGCAGGAGCAGACAGAGGCCGCGGCCGAGATCGCACGCCTGGCGCTGCGCAAGGTCACGGTGGCCGAGGCCAGCCACAGAATTCTCGACATCCTCGACAGGGTGGTGCCCTCGAGCGGGAAGGCGATCGGTGTTATCTCGCGCCAGGAAAATCTTCTCACCTGCGTCGCCGCGTCCGGAACCTGCACGCGCATGAACGGGCTTGTCGCCCCCGTTGAACGGACCGCCGTGCGCGTCGCGCTCGCGACCGAAGAGCCGACATTCGTCGAGAACCTGCGCGAGAAGGCCAGCGACCCGGATCGCGTTCCAGCGGAACCGGCGATAACGATTCCGTTGATCGCAAGCGACAGGCGAATGGGTGTTCTCCTCGTCACCTTCGGGACAACGCAGTTGCAGAATAGCCCGAGCATCGAGGCCCTTTTGCGACTCGCTCCAGGTGTGGCGCTCGCAATCGATCTTCTGCTGTTGAGCGAGGAGGAGCAGCGCACGCATGCTCGTGAGCGCGTTCTCGCCGCGGCGCTCGCGACGATGGATCAGCCGGTGCTCATTCTGGGTGTCGATGCGAAAGTCCAATACGCGAACAGCGCCGCCATCAGGGAATACGGGTACGACGCCTCGGAGGTGGTGGGGCTGTCCGTCGACGACCTCGTAGTTGCCTCAGCCCAGCTCTTGAGGCGACAGACGATTCCGGTAGTCATACCCGCTGACGATACGCTCTGGACTGGCGAGCACGTCCACCGCAGAAAGGATGGTACCGAATTCCCCGCTGCCGTTACCCTCAGCCACATCCGGGATCCGGGCAACGAGATCGTCGGCCTTGTCATCGGCGTTCGGAATCTCACCGAAGAACGCAAGGTTGCGGATCACCTCGGGCGGACCGAGAAGCTTGCCGCCATCGGAGAGCTCGTCGCCGGTGTCGCACACGAGCTCAATAATCCCCTCACGGGAATCTCCACGTTCGCCCAGCTGTTGCTGGAGGACAAGCTCGAGGGCGAGCAGCTCGAATCGGTGAGCCTGATCAAGCGCGAGGCAGATCGGGCGATCGGTGTGATCCGCGACCTTTTGCTCTTCGCGCGCAAAACCGAAGCGCGCGACGTGACGGTGGACATCAACACCGTCGTGAGGCACACCGCTCGCCTGCGGGCGCTCGCGTCCCGATCCAACGGCATCGAGGTCCACATGCACCTCGACGAATCGCACCCCAAAGTCCGCGGTGATGAGCAGAAGCTCCAGCAAGTGCTGCTCAACTTGCTCGTAAATGCCGAGTCGGCGTTGCACGACGCCCAGGTGCGACACCTCTCCCTGATTACACGCCACAGAAATGGGGCGGTTGCCATAGTCGTCGCCGATACCGGGCATGGAATGCCGCAATCCACGAGTCAACGGATTTTCGAGCCGTTCTTCACCACCAAGCCACCTGGTGAAGGCACCGGGCTGGGGTTGAGCGTGAGCTACGGCATCATTCAGGCGCACCAGGGAACGATTTCCGTAGAGAGCACCCCCGATGTGGGAACGACGTTCACTATCTCCCTGCCGCTGTACGACGAGGCCAAAGCGTGACACGCATCCTGATAGTAGACGACGAGGAAACGATCCGCCTGGCATTGCGAAAGTTTCTGCGCTCCCGCGGCTACGAGGTCGAAATCGCCGGCTCCGGCGAGCAGGCACTCGAGGCTCTCGATCGCGCCGCCTTTTCGCTCATGCTGTGCGATGTGCGCATGCCCGGAATGACCGGAGTGCAGATGGTCCCGCAGGCACGGGCAAAAGACGACGAGCTCGCGATCATAATGCTCACGGCCGTCAACGACGCCGCCACTGCCACCGAAGCGTTGTCGTCCGGCGCAACTGATTATCTGATGAAACCGGTAGAGCTCGCCGACCTTCAGCAGGCGGTAGAGCGCGCCCTCCAGAAACGCGCTGAGTTCATTGAGCACCGCAGAGTCGACAAGCTGATACGCCAGGAGGTGGCGCTCCGAACCGCGGAGCTGGAACGCGAGAAGGAAGCCCTGCGACTCATGTCGGTCAGCATCGCCGAGACCCTGATCAACGCAATGGAAGCAAAGGACCTGTACCTGCGCGGCCATTCGCAGCGCGTCTCCGAGCTCGCCGGACAGCTCGCCGAAGAGCTGGGCCTCGAGGAAGCGATGCGCGAAGATCTGAAGCTCGCTGGCCGGCTCCACGACGTCGGAAAAATCGGGATTCGTGAAGAAATCCTCAACAAGCCCGGTCGACTCACGTCCGAGGAATTCGAGCACGTGAAACAGCACGTACAAATCGGGCTCGACATCCTCGCGCCTCTCTCACATCTCCGGACTCCCCTCAACTACGTGGAGCACCACCACGAGCGCTGGGATGGAACCGGCTATCCCCGCGCACTCACGGGCGAGAGTATTCCACTGGGCGCCAGAATTCTTTGCGCCGCAGATACCTTCGACGCCCTCACCTCCAAGCGCGCGTATCGCGACCCAATGGCTCCCTCCGCGGCATTGGAACACCTCAAAGTCGATGTGGGAAAGCAGTTCGACCCGGGTGTTTACGAAGCGCTGGTCCGAGTCGTGAGCCGGACTCTACAATCGGCTACACCGACCACAGGCTGACTCCGGCCAATCCCTCCTTGACGTTCAGTCAAAGGAGACGTATTCGGTAGCCTTGTCGGTGCCGCATCCAGACCCGCGAGGCACAAGGCACGCGACGTGCAGCGGGCGAAATCAGAAAATTGCGCGCTACCTCAGTGCGATGCTGACCATTCTAGGGGAGGACCCATGCCGAGCGGTGAATCAGTGGAGCCATTGCGTTTTGCGGATGACGACGAACCCGATGAAATCGGTGGCTTCAGTCGCGGCAAGCGTTCCTACGACGATGATGAAGACGAGGATGGTGGCTGGGCCATCAACGAGGATCACAGCGATCGCCTGTGGGACAGCGCTGAAGACGCGGACGATGACGAAGAGGTCGATTCCGATGCGACCGTAGTGAGCGAAAGCGATGAAGGGGATGACGACGACGAGGAGGAGGATTTGTTCGGCGGCGGCGCTCCCAGAGGCAGACGCGGTCGGCCCAAGGGATCCGGAAAGAAGCCGGAGTCCACTCTCACGAGTGGCGGGCTGGGAAGCTCCGGCGGTGGAGCGGGAGCATCCGGTAGCTCGGGTAGCAGCAGTGGGTCGGGTTTCGGCAGTTCGCTATCGTCCCCGGCTGCGAGCAGCGGATCGAGTGCATCCGGTGCAGGCCGGAGCCCCTATGGCAGCAGCTCGACGCCAGCCGGACGGAGCGCGACCACGGGAACCAGTAGTGGAAGCTCGAGCTCGGGCACCAAGTCCGCGTCGGCTGCCAGCGGAGGGAAGAAGGCCGCGTCCAAAAGCTCCTCCAAGAGCTCCTCCAAGTCATCCGGCAGCAGCAAATCGGCAGGCAAGGCGAGCAAGGCGAGCAAGGCGCGTCCGGCTGCACGGAAGGCAAGCGGCGCAAAAAAGAAGAGTGGCGCCAAAAAGGCCGGCGCTCGCAAATCGGCTGGCGGCGCCAAAAAAAAGTCCGCCAAACGGAGCGGATCTTCAAATTCCAAAGGCGGTTCCAAGGCTCGCGGCAAGAGCTCGAAGGGCCGCTCGGGTAGGTAAATTCCTCTGCCCCCCGTGCGCAGGCTCCGAGGCGCGGTTACTCTCAAGTAGCCGCGCCTTTTACTGAGTACGATTTTACTCGGTGCTACTGTAGGTATGGCCGCTTTCCCTTGACCGCGCCCCAGTGAGGATGGATGCAGGAGAACGACGAGAGACCGGAAGGACCCTGGAAGAAAATTCTGCTGTCGGGTGGAGCAATCCTCACCGCAGCCGCGGCCTATAACGCGTTCGCTCGAAAAGGGGTCGACCAGCTCAGCAATCTCATCGGCGGAGAGGAGGGCGGCTTCGAGTGGCGCGACCAAAGAGTCGCCTTCACCAAGCATGGCGAGGGACCTCCAATACTCCTTGTCCACGGCATACACGCGTCGGCCTGGTCCTACGAGTGGCGCAACAACGTCGACGCGCTCGCTCGAACCAACACCGTCTACACACTCGATCTCCTCGGTTTCGGCCGATCCGATCGTCCCGCGATCCGCTATTCTGCCCGGCTGTACATCTCCCTCATATCGGATTTCGTCAGCCGGGTGATCGACGAGCCGTGCGTGCTGGTCGCATCTTCGCTTTCCGGAGCGTACGCGATCGTCCTCGCCGCGCGCGATCCGCATCGCTTTCCAGCCGTCGCGCTCATCGCGCCCGCGGGACTCGTCCGGCAGAATGAGCCAGTCGGATTCGGTGGAGAGGCCGGGCGTCTCGCGGTAGATACGCCGATTGCCGGCACCGCGATGTTCAACGCGCTCGTCTCGCGCCCGAACCTTCGTCGGTATCTGAGAAACGCCTACTCTAACGATGCGCTCGTCACGCGCGAGCTCGTCGAGACTTACTACGCGACCTCGCACCAGCGCGGTGCACGCCACGCCCCCGCGGCATTCCTGTCGGGGCACCTCAACATCGATGTGCGCAACGCGCTCCGACGCCTCAGCCAGCCCGCTCTGCTCGTGTGGGGAGAGCAGGGATCGATCGCGCCCGTTGAAGAATTTCGGGGATTCCGTGAGCTGAAACGTGACTTTGAAATATCGGTCCTGTCCCCCGCGGGGGATCTCCCACACGACGAGCGAGCCGAAGACTTTAATGTTATCCTATCCACATGGCTGAATCGCCTGTCGCTCTCCTCCGGGCCCACGCTAAGCACGCTCCCTGGAACGCCCGCGGACTTGCCGCACACGCAACAGCTCTTGTAGACGCAGCCGGAATTCGACCCACAAACGCTTCTGCCCGCTCCGCGCCCAGTGCGCGAGCCGTTCGCTTTTACGTAGCGAGCGGACTGCTCGATCGACCCGAAGGAACCGGTACCGGCGCCACCTACGGTTATCGCCATCTGCTTCAGTTGCTGTCCATAAAAATTCGGCAGCGCGAAGGACAGAGCCTCGACACCATCAAGGGCGAGATGCGCGATGTCACCGGCGACGCGCTGGAGCGGCGGATCGCCCTCGCCCTCGCTCCCGCCCTTGGATCGGGAGCCGACGAAGCCGTCGCCCACGATGGCGACATTTCGCTCCGCTGGCACCGCCTGGCAGTCGCCGATGGAATAGAGCTCCACGTCCGCGAAGATTCCCCTGCCGCCCGCGAAGAGGCAGTCATTGCGATGCGTGAAGCCGTTCGCGCCGCCCTCGGCCGCGGTGATATTCGCTGAGCGGCTAAACCACGTAGCGGGCCGAGCGCTCGTCCCGTAAATGTTCGAGCAGCGCCTTCTTCGCCTCCACAGTCTCCTCGGGCGTTAGCCACTCTGCGACACTGTAGCGACGACCGCGTCCCTCGACAGCTATGGCAACGCGCCCCCCGCGCATGACCAGAAGCGCGCCCGATCCGCGCGGCCGCGAAAGCGGATCCCGATCGACGAGCTCCAGCTGGAGATTGTAGACGTTCGCCGGATCACTCGCCGCCATCACCACGAAATTCGACGAGGCTTGATCTTCGCTCGCGACCGCGCGAAGCCATTCGACCGCATCGGGCATGGCGAACTGGGCCCCCCCAAGACCTTTCACGAAATATCCTCGCCGCACCTCGCCCCGATATTCCAGGCGCTTCAGCTCGCGATAGATCGCGCGCCACGAGACCGGCGGGCGTTCGCGCCGCCACCAGTCGCGCGACACAATCCCGTAACGCGCGAGCCACTGCCGTGCGACTCGTTCTGCCCGCTCTTCCTCTGGAAGATCGGGTCCGAGTGTTCCGCGTCTCCGCACCAGTGACCAGCGACCGGTCCATCCACTCGGAGCGGCACCGGGCCGATCGGGTCGTCGCCATTTCGGGAGACGTCGCAGATTGGGGCGACGCTGGACGATTCTTCGATTTGGAGAGGGCGTGTAGTCTGCCGGCAGCCATGACGTTGGATCGGGACCCGCGCGTGGCGCCATCGGCTTCCAACGGCCGACTTCGCGCAGCGCCTCCACGGTGTCGTTGGTCACGAGGCCCCACGCCACCAGCTCCCGGATCGCCTCCCGCAACGCCAGCATCGTCAGTCCCGTGATCGCCTGAATGTCGCCGATGAACGACGCACCCTCGGCGGCAATGGTCGCGCGCACCGTCTCGGCGTTTTCACTGAGCACGGGTTCCTCTTCCGCTGGAAACCATACCGCGCCCGTTCCGCGCTCGAAGAAGCGAACTCGCGCGAGAGGCATCGCGCCTGTTTCAGGATCGTATTTTCCCTCCCCCGCCCACACCGGTTCTCCGGTTGCACTGAACGCCGACAGCGAGGCCGGGTCGTAGCTCTTGATCCTCGACCGCAGATAGTCGCGGTCCCAGGCAATCGGCGGCCGCGCGATGCCATATAGCTGGCGGATCACCGCGGATGTTCCGGCCGCTCCTTCCAGGCGGTCTCGGTCATCGAGATGCTGCCAGCGCTGCATGAAAGCGGCGAAGTGCGGAAGCTCGACCGCCTCGATCTGTTTTCTGAGCGCCGCCAGTGCCCGCCGCCGCCCGATCTCGGCTACGCGCCGCGAACACCATTCAATGTCCTGCTCACCCGGGCGGAATTTCCCCCGCACCAGCTTGCCGGTTCTTTCCCACTCCGTAAGCCGCGACTCGATCCATTCTCTGGACCAGCCGTAGCGATCCCGAATTTCCCGCGGAGTTACAGGCCCGGACTGTGTGAGGAAGCGCGCGAGTATTTCGCGGCGCGCGACGGAGTCATTGATTGCCGGATGCAGAAGCACATCCGGAATGAGCGCCGCGGCATCCTGCTCGATAACCTCTTTGCTTCCTTTGACACGAGCCAACTGCTCGCGCCCGAACGCGGCCACGTATCGCGGATAGGTTTCTGTGAGGATGAATCGCCAGTCTCTTGCTTCCGCGCCCAGCTCGATCGCTACAACGCGGCGGCTCGAAAGTAGTTCCGCGAGCGGGTCGCCCCGAGCTCCCTCCTCCGGCGCCGCGATGCGGGCCCTTACTTCCTCGGCGGTGAGATCGCCTGCCCTGTCCAGCAGGTGCGCGAGCTCATCGTTTGTTCGCGCTCGCCGGCCGGCCGCCGTTCCCCTCCGCTCCGCCAGCGTTTGCTCTATCCCCTCGAGTGTGATGTCGTCGCTTCCATCACCACCCATCACTTCATCGAGAAGCGCCCGGTCGAGCGACAGCAATGCCGCTCTCTGTTCGGCTCGCGGCGTATCGTCGCCGTACAGCCAGTCCATCACAAAGCCAAACTGCAGGCTCGCGGCGAATGGCGACGGTACATCCGTCTGCACGTTGTGAATGCGGATATTTCCCGCGCTGATGTCGGCGAGCGTGTCCTTCAGGCCATGCATGTCGAATGCATCCTGCAGCACTTCCCGGTATGTCTCGACGAGTATTGGAAAACTCGGAAACTGTCGCACCGTCTGAAGCAGGTCGAGCGCCTTTAGTCGCTGTAGCCAGAGCGGCATTCTCCGGCGCGGATTTCCCCGCGGAAGCAGCAGCGCGCGGGCAGCGTTCATCCTGAATCGTGCGCCGAACAGAGAGGTCGATCCGACTTCCTCCATCACGAGCTGCTCGGCCTCCGCGCCGGACAGTCCTAGCAGCGCCTGGATGGGCGTTGTCATTCCCAGATCCGGCAGGCGCAGCATGATGCCATCGTCAGTTGTCTGCACCTGAAGATCGGTATTCGGGATCGCCTCGCGCACGCGCTGCGCGAGCGCCATCCCCCACGGTGCATTGATCCTTCCGCCAAAGGCTGCGTGAATTACAATGCGCACCGCTCCCGTCTCATCACGGAATTGCTCGATGACGATGTTCTTGTCATCCGGTACGATCCCGGTGGCGGCACGTTGGGAGGCGATGTACTTCACGAGTGAGTTTGCGGTTGCCGCGTCGCAGCCATACCTCTCGGCGAGGTCCTGCTCGTCGGGCGCTTCCGCCAATTCCCGTCGCAGCGCACCAACCCGGTGGCTGAGCATGAGCGATCTGGCCATGTACTCGCCGTGCCAGAAGGGCATCCGCGCCGGCGTTCCCGGAGCGGGCGTCACAACCACCCGATCATGCTCTATGGCGCCGATCCGCCACGTAGACGATCCCAGCTGAAACACATCGCCCACCCTGGACTCGTGGACGAACTCTTCATCGAGCTCGCCGAGTCGCGTGCGATCCGGAAGGTTGACCGTGTACAGGCCGCGATCGGGGATCGTTCCGCCGGAAATGACGGCGGTTATTCGCGCCGCCCGCGATCCGATCAGCCTGTCGTTCACACGGTCCCATGTAATCCTCGGCTCCAGCTCCGCGGCGATGTCGGATGGATATTTCCCGGAGAGCATCGCGAGTACTTCGTGGAACGCCGTACGTGACAGCTGATGATACGGGTACGATCGGCGAACGAGTCTGTACAGGTCTTCGCTTTTCCAGTCGTCCACCGATACCGCCGCCACGATCACCTGTGCGAGCACATCCAACGCGTTCTGCACGACGTGCGTCGGCTCGACTTCACCCGCGCGCATTGCTCCGACTATCGCTGCGATCTCCACGGCGTCGTCCCGAAAAGTGGGTACGAGAATCCCCCGGCTCGCCACGCCCAGCGTGTGACCCGCCCGCCCGATTCGCTGGAGCGCTGCGGCAACGCGCTTCGGAGATTGCAGCTGGATCACCAGATCCACCGATCCGATGTCGATCCCGAGCTCGAGCGAGCTTGTCGTAACGAGCGCGCGAAGCGTCCCAGCCTTGAGACGCTCCTCGAGGGCGAACCTTCGCTCCATGGCGAGCGATCCGTGATACGGGAGCGCGATCTCCTCCTCCGCGAGGGCATTCACTCGGCCGGCGATCTTTTCGGCCTGCGCCCGGTTGTTGACGAAGACGAGGGTCGTGTTCGATGCGAGGATGTGTCTCAGCACGAGTGGCGCGACTGCCGGCCAGATGCTTCCGCTCACATTTCCCAGATCGGCCACGGGCGATTCGACCGAGATCACCATTTCCTTCGTCATTCCGCAATCGACGATTGTAACCGGTCGAAACCGCGGAGCGGGATCATCGCCTGACTCGCAGCCGCCGAGGAAGCGCGCCACTTCCTTGAGGGGGCGCTGTGTCGCCGACAGCCCGATTCTTTGCGGCGAGCTTTCTACCAGCGCTTCGAGCCGCTCGAGAGTCAGCGCCAGGTGCGCGCCACGCTTGGTTCCCGCGATCGCATGGATCTCGTCAACGATCACCGCGCGTGTGCTGCTGAACATTCCACGGCCCTTGAGGCTCGTGAGCATGATGTTCAGCGATTCAGGAGTGGTAATCAGAATGTGCGGAGATTTCCGAAGCATCCGGGCTCGCGCGGATGCTGGAGTATCTCCAGTTCTCACCGCTACGCGTATTTCAGGGAATGCCTGCCCGGCAGCGATGAATCGCGCGCGGAGGTCCGCCAGGGGGCGATCCAGGTTTCGCTGGATGTCGTTATTGAGCGCTTTGAGTGGCGAGATGTAGAGGAGGTGCACCGCGTTCGGCAGCGCCTCCTCGAGGCCGCGCAATATCAGCTCGTTCAGCTCCCAGAGAAATGCCGCCAGCGTCTTGCCCGTTCCCGTCGGCGCGAGAATCAGCGTGTGCGAACCACTGGCGATCGCCGGCCACCCCGATCGCTGCGGGGCGCTCGGCTGCCCAAACGTCTCCTCGAACCACTGGCTTACGAGCGGGTGGAACCCCGCGACCACTGAGGGAGTAACCGCCGCTTCGTGAGACATCGCAAGCGCGCCTGCTTTCTCCTAGAGAACCCGGCGCAGCTTCTGTGCGCCCCACTCCAGAATCTTGCCCGACAGCGGCCGCTTCCGGAATTCGTCGAGATTCATCTCCTTGGACCACTTTAAGTCATCCATGAAGATCGAATCCATCTGGGCTCCCACTCCGCGATCGAGCGCGAGGAGCAGAGATTCGTCGTTGAATGACATTGAGCGATTGTCGAAGTTCATCGACCCGATGTAGGACCATATTCCATCGGCGACCATGCTCTTGGAGTGAATCATCGTCGGCTGGTATTCGTAGATCTTCACCCCGCCCTCCAACAGCTTTTCGTAGTACGTCCTTCCGGCGTACCAGGTCGTCTTGACGTCGGTCTTTCCGCTCACCGTAAGAACCCGGACGTCCACTCCCCTCCGCGCTGCAGCCAGAAGCAGCTGCATGAAGCTCTCTCCGGGCACGAAATAAGAGTTGGTGATGTAGAGCGTCTTGCGCGCTCCGGCGATCGAGAGAGCCATGAATCGTTCGGCCGGCGTGCTGCCGGTGCTCGGGATGCTGTGCATGAGCCCCGCCTGAACCATTCCCACATCGGCGAACGAGCTCTTCGGAAAGAACAGGTCTCCGGTAAGGAGCTCCCCCGTAGCCTCTGCCCAGCCGGCAGCAAAAGTCGCCTGAAGCGCGGCTACGGTTGGACCTTCGAACCGTACATTGGTCTCGCGCCACTGGTCTGCATGGTGACCGTCGCCCAGCCAGTAGTCGGCAACCCCGAACCCTCCGGTGTATCCGATCCTACCGTCAACCACCACCACTCTCACGTGCGAGCGCTGAGCCGCCTTTTGAAGCGTGTACCAGCGCAGAGGTCGCAGCCAGACTACCTCCACTCCCGCCGCCTTCAAGCGATCCATCCAGTCCCGCTTGAGGGGCTGAGACCCGAACGCGTCGAGCAGAAGCAGCACGCGGACTTTGTGCTGTGCGCGGTCGATCAGATACTTGGCGAGGGTATCGGCTACCGCGCCTGGCTGTGAGTAGTACATCTGCACCGTGATGCTTTGCTGCGCCGAGGCGAGGTCCTTCCACAAGGGTGGATAGACACCATTCCCGTTCAGCAGAACGTCCACCCGGTTCCCGATGTCGATGTGAGTTCCGGTGAAAAGTTCGATGCTGCGCGTGAACAACGGATCGTTCGTCCCAGGCGGGCCGTCATTGTCGCCTTCTGCGACCACGCTCCGCACGGGTGTGTCGTGCGTGACGGAAAGAATGCCTACCAGCGCGAGCACCAGGCCAAACAACACCACCGCCGCGATTGCTATGTACTTGATCAGTGACATATTCTCTCTGTATGACCTACGTGGCCCGTCGGCGAACCGCGACGCGTGCTATCGTCCTCGATCGGTCGCTCGAAGCGCTTCCCATCTTCCGGCTCAGCGACTCGGCCGAGGACTCGGCAATCTCCTTCTCTCCCGAGAGCGGTGGGCGGTGGCGCGTTCTCCCCAGTCCCGGCGACCGCCTTCCCGGTACATTCGATCAGGACGTCTATGTCGAGGTCCTGCATCGTTACCACGAAGCTGGATCCCCCGAAGACGGCGTGATCAGCTTCACCCTGCACGCATTCCTTCGATCGATCGGTCGACGCGTTGATGGCCGGACGTATGAACAGCTCCGATCCGCGCTCACGAGACTCGAGCGAACAATCCTCGAATCGAGCGGGGTGTACGTTGCAGCCACCGATGCACGGCCGCTAGAAGGACGTTTCACCATACTCTCTTCCGTCTCCATCGCTCGGCGCCGTCTGGCCGAGCGCGAACAGTTTGCCCTTTTTCCCGTACTGACGGCGTCAGAGCCGGGAGACGCCCACGTGACCATCGGACCGCTTATCCGCGCCAACATCGCCGCCGGCCACACCGTTACCCTCTCCGCCATCCACTACCTCTCGCTCACGAACCCCGTTGCCCGTCGCCTGTACAGACTGCTCGAAGTCGCCCGCGAAGAAGGAATGGTTACCTGGAGAGTCGCCCTCGCCGCACTCGCCGAACAGTTGCCGCTGACACAACGGTATCCATCCCACTTGCAACGAGTGCTCCAACCCGCTCATGAGATGCTTCTGGCGGCCGGACTGTTGCGCGATGTAACCTTCCGCCAGGTCAACCGAGACTGGCTGGTCGATTATGTGCTCGCATCCCGGGTCAGTTGAGGCGCCGGAGCTGTTCCGATGGTGTCTTTCGTGCGTCATTCAGGGGAACAACTGCCTGCCGATGGGCGTATTCTATTAGGTTAACGCCCTCTCCCATAAAATAGACTGTATGTCGCGATCAAGAAAAAGCATGCTACTCGGACTTCTGCTCGTTCCAATGATGGCCGGAGGCTTCGTCTTCCAGCAGCGGGAGAGCCAGCAGGGCGCCCGACTCCTTGACCAGGTACTGAACATCGTTTCGAGCCGGTTTGTCGATACTGTCGACGCCGCGACTCTTTACGAAAAGGCAGCACGTGGACTCGTTCACGAGCTGAACGATCCTTACAGCGTGCTCCTCTCGCCCAAGGAACTCTCTTCCTTCAACGCCCAGACCAATGGCCGCTACGCCGGCATCGGAATGGAGATCGCGGAAACCCAGGGCTTTATCAGCGTTCAGCGCGTATTTCCGCACACGCCCGCCGAACAGAATGGGGTCCAGGAAGGCGATCGAATCAACTTCATTGATACGACAAACGTCCGCGGCTGGACCGTTTCGCAGACGTCCGACGCGCTGAAGGGAAATCCGGGAAGCAAGGTCCATGTGAAATTCTCGCGCCCTGGCGTCAGCGAGTTGATCCCGATCACGTTCACGCGCGCGGTCGTCAACATACCCGCCGTTCCATACGCCATCATGCTCGATGGCAGGATCGGCTATATCCCGCTGCTCCAGTTCAATGAGAGCGCGAAAGACGAGCTCGAGAGATCGGTCGCAAAGCTCACGCACGATGGAGCGAAGGGAATCATCATCGACCTCCGCGGCAACCCGGGCGGCATCCTCGATCAATCGTTGAGCGTCAGCAATCTCTTCCTCAAGAAGGGCCAGCAGATATCGAGCATCCGCGCGCGCAACGGCGAGAACCAAACCTTCCTCGCCAGTGATGATCCAGTCGCGCCAAAGATTCCGCTCGTGCTTCTCACCGATGGCAGAAGCGCTTCGGCTTCCGAGATCGTGGCCGGCGCGCTCCAGGATCACGACCGCGCCCTCATCGTCGGCACGACGTCGTTCGGAAAGGGACTCGTACAGTCGGTGTTCCCGCTCGATGGGGGTTACGCGCTCAAGATGACGACCGCCAAGTGGTACACACCGAGCGGACGCTCAATCCAGAAGGAGCGGAAGCTGCTTCCGAGTGGTGAGTTCGTAGAGGTAATGCCCGATTCGCTGGAGACGGACTCGGTGCGCCGTTCGCGTCCGACCTTCAAGTCGGATGCTGGCCGCGTGGTCTATGGCGGCGGTGCGATCACGCCTGACATCATCGTGAGGCCCGATACTCTGACAACCGCTGAGCAGAAGGTCTTCAATATATTTGCCCCGAAAACGGCGGACGTTCGTGCCACCCTCATGGACTACTCCCTCGAGCTCAAGAAGACCGTCAAGCCGAACTTCACGGTCGAGCCCGCGTGGCGCGAAGAGTTCTACCGCCGGCTTCAGACGAAGGGTGTCGCCATCGACCACACCCAGTACGAGCAGGCCGGCTCGGAGATCGATCGGCTGCTCGGCAACACCGTCGCACGTCTTGCTTTCGGCGACTCGACGGCAAAACGGAGAAGCGTGCCCGACGACAGTCAGCTGGCCCGCGCGATCGAAGTTCTCAGGCAGAGCCAGTCACAGCAGGATCTCTTCGCGATCGCTCAGCGAGAGCAGTCCACAGCTTCCGCGAATCGTTAAGCCATTCAGAAGCAGAGATGGAGAAACTCCGGCGGGGCTTGGCTCCGCCGGAGTTTTTTTGTCTGTGGAAGCGTGAAACTAAGGCCAGAGATGTTTGTTCGAGTATTTTGTGCCGAACACCGCTTTCAGCACGGATCGCGGGTTCTCCGTTCGAACAACTGCATCCAGCTTTTCTCCGAGCGGAAGCGGTCTGTTGAAATCGAGATAGCGCCTGTAGCCGTGACAAAAGCACAACGGGCCTTTGCGGAAAATATCCCCGAGAAGAATGTCTGGTTCGCCGACGATGGTCATCGCGTAGAAGAAGTTCAGAGAGCGCGATTTGGGTAAGTCGCTTTGCACGACGTTGCGCGGCAGGCTCCCATGCTTGCCCCACTGAACATCTATTCGAACCTGTGACTTCGGCCAGGAAGTGTGAAGAATCCTGCCGTGCCAGTAGGTCCAGACGTCGGTTGGCGCGTCGGTCGTGTCGTAGCCGACCCATAGCACCTCCTCATCCGTGGGGACGGTAAACGGAATCCACGCCCCGTGAACATCGTCGCGCCACAGAAGATGGTAGGCAATGATGGGCCTGCTCGGGTGCAGGACAGCTACCACTCGCACCAGCGGGAACGTTTCATCTCGCTGCAGGTATAAGACCGGTGCCAAACGCTTCGCCAGGACGGCTCCACTATCCGTTGAGGCAAGGACGTCAGGCAGATTTGCCGGTCGGAGTGGGATGTGAGCATGGGGACCGCAAGCCGGCAGAAGGCCGAGCATCAGACCTCCGCATGTCCGCTCCAGAATCTGGATGGCTCTTCGTTTCAAGGGATAGCCGTCAAAGTTCACCTAATGCGTGCGGCTTGCCGGGACCGCTGCGTCGAAGCAAATGGAGAACACATGCGCAAGCCACGTCCGAATGCGTACAATCCCGCCCAAGCTCTTTTCCTGATCCGCAACGATCGAACTGGATCTCCGCTGAGCTGCCCATCGTGCTCGGGTTCGATTGAGCGAGACCCCCAGCAGGCTCCCCCGCCGCCCTACACGCACGTCACCCTGCGCTGCAAAAGCTGCGGGCGGTCGGCGCACTACGTCGCGGGAGCGGCGTAGGCCTTTCTGTTGCACAAAACTTGCCTTTCTCCTGAGTCGCCGGATGAATTGTTTGGCGTGACAGGGACGAGCATCCGACGCGAACGAAGCGATCCTCCACGCGCGCTACGCTATGGTAGACGCTTCACAGATCGCCCTGCGGGGAGAGAGGATTAGTTAAATGGCACGCATCACTGGTACGGTCAAATGGTTCAACGACGCCAAGGGATTTGGCTTCATTTCGCGTGAAGGGGGTCCCGACGTGTTCGTACATTTCAGCGCAATCGGTGGCTCGGGTTTCAAATCCCTCGCCGAAGGCGACAAAGTTGAATTCGAAGTTGTGCAGGGACAAAAGGGACCGCAGGCCGCGGACGTTACAAAGGTCACCTGAACCCTTGTCCGATTTGTACAAAAGAAGAAGAAGCCCCGCGCTGCGGGGCTTCTTTGCATTCACAGACATCACAAACTTTGTTCTCCACAGGCGGCATGTGAGTTGCTTCCCTGCGCACCGTGGTCTCCCACACCTAACCGGAGTCTTACGGATGGCCGCAATCTGGAAGGGCTCGCTGACGTTCGGACTCGTGAACATCCCAGTGGAGCTGAAGACCGCAGTTCGCGCCGATCACATAAGCTTCCGGCTGTTGCATGAAGAAGATTTATCGCCGGTAAAGTACGAGCGCGTCTGCCAGGCTGACGGCGAGCCCGTTCCGTGGAACGAGATCGTCAAAGGCTTCGAGTACGAGAAGGGAAGATTCGTAGTGCTTACGGACGCCGACTTCAAAACGGCCGCCCTCGAACAGTCCAAGACTATCGACATCCTCGATTTCGTGAAGGAAGAGGAGATCGATCCACGCTTTTTCGAGACGCCATATTATCTCGTTCCCGGCAAGGGTGGCGACAAACCGTACGCGTTGCTCCGCGAGGCGATTCGCAATACTGGCTCAGTCGGAGTCGGCAAGATCATCATCAGACAGACCCAGCACCTCGCCGCCGTGAAAGTAGTGGGCGATGCGCTGGTACTCGAGATCATGCGATTCGCGAACGAGCTCGTCGACAGCAAGGAGTTCAACTTTCCAGCCCGCGATGCTGTCCGCCCGCAGGAGCTGCAGATGGCGGAGCAGCTCGTCGCGAACCTCGCGGAACCGTTCGATCCCTCGCGATACACGGATGACTATCGGGCAAACCTGATGAAGGTCATCAAGGCCAAAATGAAGGGAAAGAAACCGCGCCTTGAAGGTCCGCCGGAGGAAACGAAGGACAGCGACGTTCTGGACCTCATGTCGCGTCTGCGCGCCAGCCTCGAAGAGGGCGCCGGAAAAAAAGGCGCCGTCCGCGCCAAGCGAAAAGCGGTCGCCGCCGGTCGCAAACCGGCTAAGTCCAAGAAGAGACACACGGCCTAGAACGTACAGATGGCTGTTCTCTCGCGCGAAAATTCGAAGCCAAACGCTCGCGGACAACAACTGGCCGAGTACCGGCGGAAACGCAATTTTACGAAGACTGGGGAACCGTCGGGAGACCAGGCTCCTTCATTGAAGGACCTGGGACGACTCCGCTTCGTCATCCAGAAACACGCCGCCAGCCATCTGCACTTCGACCTGCGACTCGAGATGGATGGTGTCATGAAGAGCTGGGCCGTGCCAAAGGGGCCGAGCGTGGATCCTTCGGTGAAGCGCCTCGCGATGCAGGTCGAAGATCACCCCATCGACTACAACACTTTCGAGGGAACGATCCCCAAAGGCGAGTACGGCGGGGGTACGGTCATGCTCTGGGATCGAGGAACCTTCTCGTCTGATGCCGCCACATCTCCGGAAGTGGAAGAAGAAGCAATACGCGATGGGCTGAAACGCGGAGATCTCAAGATCACCTTTCACGGCGAGCGGCTGCACGGGTCATTCGCGCTCATTCGCATGAAGTTCGCACGCGAAAAATCCTCCTCGTCCAAGCCGCAGTGGCTGCTGATCAAGCACCGCGACGAGTTCGCGAGCGACGAAGACATCGTCGCCGAAAACATGACCTCGGTAGAATCGGACCGAACTATGGAAGAGATCGCGTCGGGCAAAAGTCGCGTTTGGAGAAGCAATCGGGCGGCAAGAGACCGAAGCACGGTTCAGCCGGGCAAAGCCAGGAAGACCGTGGCGGCCAGCGGGCTGAAGGCCCCTTCCATTGTTACGACAAGTCCGGCAATCCACTCGAGGCTCTCCGCGGCGGCGCTCGAGCCGATGTACTGCAGCATCGGCACGGAGATACCCGGAGATGGCTGGACCTTCGAGCCCAAATACGACGGCGTGCGAGTCCTGGCCTACGCGACGACAAGGGACGTTAAACTCATGACCCGGAACGGAAAGGACAAGGCCGCGCAATTTCCGGAGATAGTCGTCGCACTCAAGAAGCTCGCGACGCAGACCAGACGCTCACTCGTGCTCGACGGAGAGATCGTTGCTCTTATCGACGGAGAGCCGGCGCGGTTTCAGGAGCTCCAGGGACGCATGCACCTGAAAGAGACTCAGCTGATCGAAAGGCGTACTTCCTCGACCCCAGCTGCGCTCATTCTCTTTGACATCCTGATGGATGGGGACGAGCCGCTGATTCACGAGAGTTGGTCACTGCGCCGCGACCGCCTGATCAAGCGCATAGGAAAGAGAGTTTTACCGCAGCTCAGGGTTACCGAATCAATCGAAGGCGACGGCAAAAAAATGTTGGAGAAGGCGCGGCGGCAAGGTTGGGAGGGCATCATCGCCAAGCGCATCGGCTCACCCTACGAGCCAGGCGTCCGGTCCAGGAGCTGGCTCAAGCTGAAGATCGAGTTCCGTGAAGAGTTCGTGGTCGGAGGCTTCACCGAGCCCCGCAACAGTCGGGAGCATATCGGCGCCCTCCTCCTCGGCTACTTCGACAAGGGTCGATTTATCTACGCCGGCCACACCGGCGGAGGATTCACCCGGAAGGGATTGGAGGAGATGTACCGACTGTTGAAGCCACTGGAGAAAAAAACATCACCGTTCGAGGAAACCCCCAAGACCAATGCGAACGCGCATTGGGTGAGCCCTAAGGTGGTTGTCGAGGTCAAATTCAACGAATGGACTGCGGACCGGCGCCTTCGGCAGCCGATATTTCTGGGCGTGCGAGACGACAAGAACGCGAAGGACGTCGAGATCGAACAGCCCAGCGTTCAGAAAAAATCGACTGCCAAACGCGCATCACCCAAGTCACAGCGCGGAAAGACGAGCGCTGCGAGCGGAAAGATCGACGATGCATCGCTGGTAGCCCAGCTCATGGAGATCGAGCACCGAAGCGGAGGCGGAACGCTCGACTTCGGTCGCGGAAAGACCCTCAAGGTTTCGAACCTGGGCAAGGTTTTCTTTCCGAAGGAGAAGTACACCAAGGGAGACGTCATGCGCTACTACACGCGCATTGCGGACATCATACTGCCGACAATACGGGATCGCCCGCTGGTGCTAAAGCGATTCCCCAATGGCATCACCGGCGAAAGTTTTTATCAGCAGAAGGCTTCCGAGACCACGCCGGCCGAGGTACGCGTCGAAATCATAGAGACGGATGGCGGGGAAAAGCAGCCGCGGATGATCGGCGGAGATCTCCTCACGCTTCTCTACACCATCCAGCTTGGCGCAATCTCGGTCGATCCGTGGCATTCACGGGTGCCAGCACTGGAATACGCCGACTACACGATTATTGACCTCGACCCAGGGCCCCGCGCGAACTTTGGACGTGTGATCCAGGTAGCACGTTGGGCGAAGGAAGTCATAGATGGCTTCGGGCTCCACGCCGCGATCAAGACCTCAGGCTCGACGGGGCTACACATCTTCCTGCCCCTTCCAATGCGCACCCCGAACGATGCCGCGACGCTCGTTGCCCAGATGATCGCAACCAAGGTTGTCGGTGCCCATCCCAAAGAGGCCACCATCGAGCGATCGGTCAAGGCCCGGGGAGCGGCAACGGTTTACGTCGATTACCTGCAGAACATTCAGGGCAAGACGGTGGCGGGCCCCTACTGCGTGCGCGCGACGCCCGGCGCTACGGTCTCAACGCCACTGAAGTGGACAGAGGTGACGGACAAGCTCAATCCTCGCGCATTCCATCTGGGGAACGCCGCTGAGCGCTTCGAGAAAGTTGGGGATATCTGGGGCGAAGCGATGAAGAAGAAAAACTCGCTGCGCGCGCTCGTCTAGAGCTGTTTAGCGGCCGCCGTTTCCTACTTTGCGGAGCGGCAGCTCGATCTGCCCGCCTTCACCCTCCGAGCTCTTCGAAGAATCCCCGAAGATCGGATCACTCGACTCGTCCACCATGTGAGTGAGCTTATAATAGAAGTGGAGCGAGTGAATGGGCGCCATGAAACTCCGATTGCCGGCACGCGATATCGCAACCGCTTCCTCACGCACTCTACGAGGTAGATCCCGCGCGGCGGGAAGTGCGAGAAGTCGCTGTATCTCTGTGCTGTCTCGTGCGAGCAGAGCTGCGCACAAACCATCCAGATAAGCCAGCATCGTCACGGAGCTCCAATGTCGGGTTCCAAATATCGCTTCCGACCCTTAGGTACACATTGCAACTAATACACCGCAGCCGCAAGGGGTTCCTGGAGCTGGTACGTCAGGGATACAAAAAGTCGAACCTTATGCCCCTTTGGGATCTACGCCTTTTCTTCGGGGAGTATCGGAAAAGCTGGGCCGGTCGACCCCTGCCTTCACTGCGCCATTCGTCTATGGGTTCGACGAGCCAGGCAGCCTGAAGGGCACGTCGAAAACTGGCTTTGTGCAGGCGTTTACCGAGCAGCAGTTCGTACATCTGCTGAAGGTCGCTGAGCGTAAAAGTAGGGGGCAAAAGCCGGAACGCGATCGGGGCCTGATCGAGCCTTCCCTGGATGGTTCGGGTCGCCATTTCGACCATGCCGCGCTGCCTTGGAGTCAGCGGCGGGTGGTCACCTATCGGAAACCAGGTGTATCCTGCCCGCGGTGAAGCGGTCTCGTGTGGAACGAGCCCGACGAACGCGACGGAGATCTCCGCGTCACTCGGATGTCTCTTACCATCCCCAAATGCTCCGATCTGTTCAGTCCAGATCGGAGGCTCACCCAGCGCATCCTGTGCAACCCGGATCGCGGCCGCCTCGAGCGTTTCACCACCTTGAGTTGCGCGCCAGGGGAGCGACCACCGCTCACGCTCGCTCGAGCTACGCGTCAGCAACACTCCCAGTTCATTTCCCATCGCAGTTGTCAGAACAACATCAACTGTGAAAGGTGTGGTTCTGGGAGGGCGTTCGCGCATGATAGAAGCGAATTAGTCACTTATTGTGACTAAAGTCAAGGCCGCTTCAATAGTTTTTCTTGAAGACGTCGCAGATTTTTTCTGTCAACGTCGTGAGGTAGGCGAACCTCTGATATACGACTCCATCGCGGAACCGTCAACAGAGAAAATCCCAAATGATTTTTATTATCGCGTCATGGGATTTGCGAACCGATAACTATCTGCTCATTGTGACAGCGGCGCTCTCTCGATGCCCGTCCCACGACTCGCGTATGGCGGGATGGTGATCGGTAAATGACCGGAAATCGCGGCGGTTCCCAGCAACGCTCGCGCAGCCGCCGTCTGGGAAACGGGAAAGCCACCCCACGCAACAAGATACGTCCCCACCCACGGCAGCTGTTGCAGCAGATAAGGATTTCCGAACGCGACGACTATTGGCTTCCTTCCCCGTTGCATCAAAGTCTGCACGAAGCTCGCGAACGCCTGCGGGGCACTCGCAGTCACCGCGTCCCAGTTCTGACCTACATAAGATCCGATGATCGTCACGTCCGCCGAATCGGCCGCCGCGATCAATCGCGGAAAATTCAGCGGCGCATCTTCGGTTGACATGAACTCCGTCCGCAAATTTGGCAGTCCTGTGCGAAGCTCCGCATTGAAGGCATTGCCCGCGCCAAGGTCGGATCGGCGCGCCAGCGTGATCGACAAGACCCTCGCCGCCCTCTGCGCGATCGGAACAGACCGCAGCGAATCCTTCACGAGCGTGATCGATTTCTCCGCAACCTTGCGGGCGACCTGGAGGTTCGAGCTGTCACCGACGAGAAAGCGTAAGGCGTTAAGATCCACGAGCTTGCGCTGCGCGAGTCCCAGATGACGCTTCTCCTCGAGCACTCTCCTCACTGAAGAGTCGAGCCGCGCTTCCGTGTACCTGTGCTCTCTGATTCCGTCGACCACTGCATCTATTGTTTCCGAAACGTCCAGCGGTTGTATCAGTACGTCGATCCCCGCTGAGATCGCGCGCTTGGCCGCTTCAGCCGCTCCGAACTGGTCGAGCACTCCACGCATGTCCATCGCGTCCGAGATGATTATCCCCTTGAAGCCCATCTCCCCCCGAAGCAGATCCGTCAACACCTTTGATGAGAGCGTTCCGGGAACGCCTGAAGAATCGAGCGCCGGCATCGCCCCGTGAAACGACATGATCGCGCCGACTCCGCCATTCACAGCCGCACGAAACGGAACCAGCTCAACCGTGTCGAGCCTGCTCCTGCTCACGGTAACTATCGGCAGTGCCAGGTGGGAATTCGTTCCCGTGTCGCCGTGCCCGGGGAAATGTTTCCCGGTTGCCATCATTCCGTGATCCTGGAGCCCATGTATGAACGCGACTCCCAGGCGTGCGTCCAGCTCCGGATCTTCACCGAACGACCGGGTGTTGATGACCGGGTTGTCCGGATTATTGTTGACGTCGAGGACAGGAGCGTAGGCGATGTGAATCCCGAGTGCGCGCCCTTCGACGGCGGTCAGCCTTCCCTGTTCGTAAGCAAGCGTGGTATCACGAGTTGCGCCGACAGCCATCTCGGGAGGAAACAGGATTGCGCCCCCGAGATCTATTGCGTTCGGAACGAAGTATCCTCCGCGCGCGCGAAATCCCGCCCCCGCCTCGAGATCCGCGCCAAACAGGAGCGGGACCTTGCTCATCGACTGAAGGTCGTTGAGCTTCGCCGCTACCTCGATTGGCGAGCCCACTGAGATCGTGAAACCACCGACTTTTTCATTCTTGACCTGATCTGAGAGTCTACGCCACTGCGGCGAATCGCCCGATACGTAATCGCCAAACACGCTCGGCCACACGATCTGCGCTGCCTTCTCGCGAAGTGTGAGCGAGGCAAGGACGGAATCGGTCCACCGGGGCGACGTCCCCATGTCCGACGGAGGCACACCCTGGTTGGGCCCGACCGTCATGCAGCCGGCAGCTCCGACCAAAACCACCAACGCGAGAACTGTCCTGGGAGTGGTCATCAATGGCTGATCGAGCCCTTCTTGCTCGTGTCGATATCGGCTGAGTCGCCGGTCTTGAAGAGAAAGGCGGTCATGTTCTTCACGAGGAAGGATCTGGCCTGAGGATCCATGACATTCAGGCCGTAGTGATTGATCAGCATCGTCTGTTGTTTTAGCCAATCCGCCCAGCATTGCGTGCAGATGTCCTCAACGACGCGCGTACCAACAGTTCCGGGGAACGGCGGCTTTGTGAACCCTGCGCGTGTCTGGCCACAACGCGCACAGGTTACCGTTTCAGGCACGCGCGGGCCTACCTGCGCGCATAGGAGATTTCAGCCAGCCCGAAAACGGAGAGGAGTCGGAGATAAGCCCATCCGATGTCGAACTCATACCACTTTGCCTTGAACTTCGCTGAATGCGGATCGGCGTGATGGTTGTTGTGCAGTTCTTCGCCGCCGAGCCAGATGGCGATGGGAGAGATGTTCCGGCTCTCGTCTTTGACATCGAAATTCCGATACCCAACCGCGTGCCCAATGCCATTGACGATTCCGGCTGCCCAGAACGGGATCCAGATCATCTGCACAACCCAAACGATAGGTCCGACGAAAAACCCGAACAGGTAGATGTCGACAACCAACATGACGAGGATGCCTACCCAGTTGAGCGGCGACAGGAGGTGTCGCTCGAGCCAATCATTCGGAGTTCCCTTGCCGTATTTGTCGAGTACTCCAGGCTGGCGAACCGTCTTCCTATAGTAGAAAGCGCCCTTCAGCACGATGTTCCGCAATCCTTCCATCAGTGGGCTGTGTGGATCCCCTTCACGATCGGCGAAGGCGTGGTGCTTTCGGTGGCAGGCCACCCATTCCTTGGTGACGATCGCGGTTGAAAGCCAGAGCCAGAGCCTCATCGGCAGCTCCGCAAGATAGTGCAGCTTTACCCCGCGGTGTGTCTGCGCACGGTGCAGAAACAGCGTGACGGAGACGTTGGTGAGATGCCCCGCGACAATAATGAACAGAATCGGCTTCCACCATACCGACGCCCAACTTCCAAAATCCGGCATTCCTAACTCCAGTGATCAGATCGGGTTGCGCCTTCAATCTATCGGACCGTCTCCCTTAAACCAAACGACTACGCTACTTGTGCGTAACCGGGCCCGCTGCATTTCCAGCCGGCGGCGTTCCCCACGTGTTGTTCGACGGGTTCCAGTCGGGAACCGAAGGATCGGGCCACAGTCGCACGCCCGTCACCGGACCGCGAGCCGGGAGCACGGCGTCGAAGCGGTTGCTGCGGGCCCACACGTTTACCGGCAACGAGAAATCCTGTGTAGTTCCGTCGGCGTATGCCACGCGTAGGCGCACAGGAAATGGTATGGATGTGTTTCTTCGCAGCGAGATCTTCACGAAGGTCTGGCCATCTGACGTGTGCATCGCCACGCCGTCGATGCCGATATCGAGAACGTCGTTGCTGTAAAAGAAGCTGCGCCAGAACCAGGAAAGGTCTTCACCGGTCGAGCTCTCGATGCTTCGAAAAAAATCTCCGGGTGTGGGATGCTTGAATGCCCAGCTCCTTGTGTATTCACGGAAGGCCGTGTCGAAGAGATCCGGTCCGACTACGTGATTTCGAAGCGTCAGCAATACTGCGGCAGGTTTGCGGTAGCCGATCGCTCCGAGCGCGGATGCGTCGATGTTGTCCGGCGCCGTCATGAGCGGAGACTGTGTTCCCTTGGTTACCGCATCACTCCAGTTTCCAATATATGTCGAATAAACATCCCGGCCCGGATACCGAGCCTCGAGAGCAAACGCATTTAGATAAGTATTGAATCCCTCGTCCATCCACGCGTACCGGCGCTCATTGGACCCCACGATCATCGGAAACCATTCGTGACCGTGCTCATGATTGATGGTCCCAAAGATCGAGGCCGGGTCGTCGTTGCCGTAATGGACCATTACGAACATGGGGTATTCCATTCCGCCAACCGGACCCGCAACGCTGGTCGCCTGCGGGTAGGGGAAGGGGAAGAAAAGCTGCGAATACTGCCTTATCGTCCACTGGGTCTGCTCGGCTGCCTGCTCCCACGCCTTGCCAGCCTTCGGGAATTCGTAGTACGCCTGAGCCAGAATTCCATTCCAGCTCGTTGCATCCCATCTGAAATCAGGGGCCGCCGCCCACGCGACGTCATGAACGTGTTGCGCTCGGAACCGCCATGTCTTTGTCCCCATTGCCGGCCGGGTCTTTGCCCCGGACGCCTCGGCCTGCGTTATGATTGCCACCACGTCAGTGCTTCCCGAAGCCGTGGACAACCGGCGTCGCTGCTCCGCGGTCAGAACTTCTGTCGGATTCAGAAGTACGCCGCTTCCGGCCACCGTGTAGCCGGCCGGCAGAGTCACCGAGTAATCGATGTCTCCGAACTCGAGATAAAATTCTCCCTGACCAAGATAGGGATCGGTGTTCCAGCCCCGCACATCGTCGTAAACAGCCATACGCGGGTACCACTGCGCGATCTCGTAAAGGGTGCTGTCGCGGCCCATGCGATCTGACCCATGCTCTGGAACCCGGAAGGAATATCTGATCGCGATCGTGACCTTCCCGCCTCCAGGCACGAGGGGGGAAGGAAGATCGAGGCGCATCATCGTGTCGTTGATTCTTGGCTGGACGGTTGCGCCGTTCACGCTCACATCCGCCAGGCTGTAGCCACCCTCGAATCCCCTGACGCCCCAACGCGAGTCCGCCGGAAACAGAGCCGATCCCTTGCTGCCCGTGCGATAGAGGTTCTGGTCCACCTGCACCCAGACGTACCGAAGCGTGTCCGGCGAGTTGTTCGTGTATCTGATTTGTACGGAACCGTTGATCTCTGTCGTGCCGGTATCCAGCGACGCGTTGATCGTGTAGTCGGCTCTCTGCTGCCAGTACTCGGGGCCGGGAATTCCGCTCGACGAGCGGTACTTATTGGGGCCGGGCCAATCGATTCGATCCATTGTCGCAAACGGATCATCGCGGTCGGTCTGGAAAACAGAGCCCGACGCTTCTGCACCTCCGCTTGTCGCGGTCGGAGCATCCATTCGGACTGGGGGGAGAACAACGGGGCGTTGCTGCTGCGTGCAGGCCGCGAGTGTCACTAACAGTAGGCTGAAATGCTTCACGTGTGGGAGCGGTTGTGGTGAGAGGGTCGTAAACCGTGAAACGCGAAACCGCAACGAAAGGGCCAAATCATCATCGCGCCACCTTGCGGGAGCAGTCCGTCATTCGTACCTCTCCGCAATGAATCGCTCACTGGCATTGCCGCCACTCGTCGAGGGACGTGCCAGCCTCGGTGGCGCGAAGCGCTTTCAGGAGCGGTTCGAGGATCGTCAGATTGATCACTTCTACCGCCCATTGGCCGACGGTCCGATGGTCTCGTCACTCGGTATAGGGACCTATCTCGGGGACTGCGATGACGCCGAGGATGCGCGCTACATCGCCGCGACGACTGCCGCGCTTGAAGCGGGAGTCAATCTGGTGGACACTGCCATCAATTACCGATGCCAGCGCTCCGAGCGCGCCATCGGAGAGGCGATTCGCATCCTGATTTCTCATGGTGACATTAAGCGGGATGAGGTGGTGGTCTGCACAAAGGGTGGATACATACCGCTTGAGCGTACGCCGCCGGCCACCAAGGAAGGCTATCGCGGCTTTCTGGACAGCGAATACTTCGGGCCGGGTATCATGCGGCCCGAAGATGTGATATCGGGTGGTCACTGCCTCAAACCGCGGTATCTGAATGATCAGATCCAGCGGAGCAGGCGCAATCTCGGTTTGTCATCCATTGATGTCTATTACCTGCACAATCCCGAGCAGCAACTCGACGTGCTTGACCGCGCCACATTTCTTGGCGTGATGGCCGAGGCGTTTTCGTGCATGGAACAGCAGGTGGAACGAGGAGTCGTCGGGTACTATGGATGCGCGACGTGGAATGGATTTCGTGTCCCGCCCGAGGCCCGCAACCATCTCAGTCTCGAGGAGTTGGTGGGATTGGCGCGCGACGTCGGGGGCGAGGATCACCACTTCAGGGTCATCCAGCTGCCGATCAATCTTGCAATGACCGAAGCTGTGCGCGCTCAAACCCAGAAGTTGGGGTCGGAGCTCGTTTCCCTTCTCGATGCGGCGCACCGTTTGGGGATAGCAGTGGTCGGGAGCGCGACGCTCATGCAATCCCAGCTCACGCGATCACTCCCGGCACAACTTCAATCTTCGTTTCCCGGCTTCAGCACCGATGCGCGCCGCGCGATCGCGTTCGCCCAGTCGTTGCCGATTACCTCAGCCCTGGTCGGAATGAAGTCCGTTTCACACGTCGAGCAGAACCTGGAGCGCCCGGCGCTCGATTAAGATCCAGAATGCCGCTTCCGACACACCATCGGCCAGAAGGAGGTTTTCGAAACCCCTGGCCGTCGGCCGAGATGCACGGCTTCCTCGATTTCCTCAAATGGTCCCTGATCGAGCGGCGTCGAAACCCACGTCGCCCGGACCCCGATCCGCGCGTTTTCGTTCAGGTTCAGCCCGAGTTCATCGTTCCCCGAGGGGATCCCGATCTTCTCACCATCACCTGGGTCGGGCACACGACCTTTCTCATCCAGATGGCCGGACTGAATGTCCTGACGGATCCGATATGGAGCGCTCGCGCATCGCCGGTACAGTTCGCCGGTCCCCACCGGTGGGTTCCACCGGCCGCGGATTTTGACCGGCTACCGCCCATCGATGCCGTAGTTCTGTCGCACGATCACTACGACCATTTGGATTCATCGACGGTCTCGCGTCTCGCCGAGCGTTATCCGGCTGCTGTCTGGTTCGCCCCGCTGAACGTCGGCGAGTTCCTTCGAGATCACGGCGCGCGCGACGTTTCCGAGCGAGACTGGTGGGATGAGGCATCGCTTGGGGGTTTGCGATTGACCTGCGTCCCGGCCCAGCATTTTTCGGGTAGAACCCTGGGCAAGCGAAATAACACCCTCTGGTGCGGGTGGGTTCTGCGCTCCCCTCGTCACTCCGTGTTGTTTGCGGGTGACACCGCTTTGCATCCGGAATTCAGCACGATTGCGGCGCGGTGCGGACCATTCGACGCGGCTATCCTGCCGATCGGCGCATATGAGCCGCGGTGGTTCATGGGCTCGGTCCACATGAACCCACAGGATTGTATCAATGCCGTCGCGCAGCTCGATAGCCGGCAGGAAAACCGGCGCCTCGTGATGGTCGCGTCCCATTGGGGGACATTCAAGCTCACGGACGAACCGATGGATGAACCGCCTGCGGTTATGCGCCAAGTCTGGGCATCCTCAGGACGCGATACCAAGAATCTCTGGATCATGCGACACGGTGAAACACGCGTCGTGCGGTGACAAGGACGTGTTCGACAGGCGTGCATGCGCACCATATCTGAGGATGTCGGCGATCTTGTGCGCGAATCTTGCTATCGGTTCTAAGCAAACCCTCCTACACGGAGCATTCCCATGGCTGCAGCCAAGAAGTCCAGTGGTCGAAAGAGCGGTAGAAAGAGGTCGCGGTCCGGAACCTCCGGACGCAAGAGCGGAGGCCGCAAGAGCAGCGCTCGCAAGCGGTCGAGTGGCGCCAGGAAGTCTTCAGGCGCGAGAACGTCGTCGCGGAAGCGTGGCGGTAGAAAGGCCGCCTCCGGACGCAAGAGCGGCGGACGCAAAGCCTCGTCGCGGAAGTCGAGCAGTCGCTCTTCGGGGCGCAAAGCAGGCGGACGCAAAGGCGGGGCAAAAAAGAGCAGCCGCCCGCGCCGTCGGTCACAATCTCCGGTAGCGCGCGTGAAGCGCGTCGCCTCCGGTGTGGTATCGCAGGCGGCGGGCTTGGGCGAGCGCGCTGTTGATTCCGTTACGGAATTCGTCCAGGACCGTTTTTAGCTTTCAGGCCCGTTCGGCAGCCGCTCTCACGTTGCAGCGGCTGCCGCTCCGCGCTTGCCGTGGGTAAGTAGCCACGTTTCGACCTCGGTGAACACTCGCTCCCGACCGTAGTCGACGGTTATGATGTGTCCCGCGCCTTCGGTCCAAATCAGTTTCTTTTCAAGGGACCCCAGAGATTTCAGCGCGGATTCGGCGATGCCGGGCGCGATGCGCGGATCCTCGCGCGACTGGATTATCAGCGTTGGGGCTTTTACTTCGGGTAGCGCTTTCCGGGCAAGTCTGACCACTCTCGACAGCTCGAATAGTTCGCGGCCGGTCACCGCTCCGTAAGCCAGATTTTTCTCACGCTCTACCGGATCGTGAATCGATCTCGGACTTCGGCCATTCATTTCGCCGGCAAATCGGCCCCACAGCCAGTGCGTTGCGGCTGCCACTCTCAGAATCCGCGGCATTCCCACGTACGGCGCGATCAGTACCAACGCCGGTATGTCGTCCATCTCAGCCGCGATCAAAACGGAGAGGGCGCCACCCATCGACAATCCGACGACTGACACCGAATCATGGCGGTCGCGCATTTCGACAAAGGCCTTCTTCGCCGCGGCGATCCATTCGCTCGCTCGGGATTTTTCAAAGACCACCATGTCGCGCCCATGACCTGGAAGAAGCGGGGCGTAAAGGCTGAAGCCGGACTTGTGAAGCCTTCTGGCGAGAAGAGCGAGCGTTTGTGGGGTATCCCCAAAACCATGCAGGAGGAGAACTCCCGGCGAGCCCTCCTCCTGCAGATCTATGGTTTGTGCACCGCGTAGAATGGGCGCCGCGTCAGCACCCGGTCGCGTTTCGTCCATTCAGTCTCACGAAGTCGACAGCTCTCTCGTCACCGAAAGCATTGATTCATTGTCATGGCCGTTCCCGAGAGCCAGGCCCAACGAATTCGGCTCGATCAGAAACGTCATTCCCTTTCTTTCGGCGATCCCCGCCGACACCAGGCGGGTCAGCGCCAATGCGATCGACTCCCTCGTTGCGCCAACCATTTCGCAGAGCAGCCGGTGATGGCTGTTCTCCAGCTTGAGTCGTCCATCGGCTGCTGTGAAACTGCGATCGGCACTCAAATCCGTCAACGTGGAAATGAGACGCTGGTCGACATTCAGCGCCGCGAGCTCGTGCAATTTCTCGAGCAGGTAAGCGCGCTCGGACATGATCTGAGCCAGCAGTGGCAGCGTCTGCACCGGGCTCTCCCGCACGAAAGCGCGGAACTGCGCGCCGCTTAGAAACAGCGTTCTGGTCTCCTCGGAAGCACTCGCGTCCGTGACGTAGATGCTGTTAGGAGAGAGACCCTCGCTCCCGAATGTCTGACCGGCCGTTGCGATGACAGGAACGAAGCCGCGCCCAACCTTGATCTTGTTGCGCAGAACGATGTGTCCTTCGAGAACGATGAAGACACCATCGGCCGCAGCGCCACGCTGGTATATCTGAAAGCCGGCAGGCCACGTTGCCTTCGCACCGTACACGGCCATCGGTGCGACTTCTTCGGTGGTAAGACGCGAGCGCCTCGCTCCTCGTTGTGCAGTTCTCATCAACGTTCGTCCACTCAGGCTTCGTCGGTATGCTTGCATCGCAATGTCCGGGCCCACCTCGGGCCCGGTCACTTCAGTGCATCTCAATTTTTCTGCAGCAATCGCGTTGCCGTTTGCAGCGCCTGCGTTGCCGCATCGAAACGTCCGGCGAGATCCGCGATCTCTTTCCCGACCATTGCTTCGTCCCCAACGCGAATGGCCTCGCCAATGGACGGCATCACCATGGTCGAATAACCGTTGTTCTCGTCGGCAGCGTAGATCAGGTTTCTGAACCACGGACGCGTCACCAACCCTTTCGGCCGGGTAAGCTGGCGCTCGACTCCGAGCAGAGCCGAGTTTACCTGCTTCGCTGACTGGGCCGTCAGTCCAGCTCCCAGCGCGCGATCCCGCACAGCCGTGAATTCAAGAGCTGCCGCCTCCAGTCTGTCGATTGCGGCAGATAGTTCGCCAGAAGACACTTTCCAGTGTCTGTCGTTGATGCTTTGCGCGGTCTGAGAAGCAAATCGCTTCATCGTGCGAGCGTATTCCACGTAATCGTAGGGAAGGATTTCCGCGTTTGCGATACGGAGAAGCATGGCGGCGGCAATTCGGGCGCTCGTCGCATGGAATTCGAAACCCGGATCCCCGAACTTTGACATCCAGTGATAGGAATCGTACGCCGAGTGGTAAACGCCTCCCGGTCCGCCAAAACCCCAGTCGAGAATGGGTATTCCGAGATGGTTGTAAAAGCCTGCGAAGTCCGAGCCGCCACCCGGGTCGCCCATCTGGGGTTCCAGCGAATCAGCTGCGAGATTCGCGCGCTTCCTCCACACCTCGTACACACTACCCTGATGGCTCGGATCAGGAATCTCTCGTGCGACATCGCGCAGCATCCCGCGTAGCGAGGGTGATCCGCCGCTGCTGAAGTTCGGGCCTTGGGCGATATCATCCTGATTGAGGTACGCGACAGCGCTCTTGGTCAGTCGCAGGGAATCGTCCTCTACGAACTCCGTAGATCCCAGCAATCCCCATTCTTCGGCGTCCCAGGTCGCGAAGATTATTGTGCGCTTGGGCCGCTTCCCAGCCCTCACCTGGTCGGCGATTGCGTGCGCCGCCTCGAGCACGCTTATCGTGCCGCTGACATTGTCCGCCGCCCCGGGTCCCCACGCATCTCGATGTCCACCGATCATCACCACCTCGTCCGGGAGGTCCGTCCCGCGAATTATTCCGAACGTGTCCCAGATAACCTTGTACGGATTCGTGTTCGCATCGGTGGTCACCGCCATTCGCGCCTCGACCGGCCCGGGTCCAACGTGATATCGGAAGGGAAGACCACCCTGCCACGTTTGCGGAATGGATTTTCCGCTCAGCCCGCGCAATAGCTCGCTCGCATTTCCATAAGAAATCGGCAGCACCGGAATTCGCGGAACCGCCATCTCCGCGACCGGAATGCGGCGTGCATTCGCGGTGCTCGGGTATCCCGGCGTGCTCGGATCCCCATTTGGATTCATGACGCTTCCACGCTGGATGCCTTGCGAGGGGCGCATCGGACCCTTCGGATACACATCCCCGCGCACGTATCCGTCATCGGCCGGATCGCTGTAGATGAGCAAACCTGCCGCGCCGTGTTTCTCCGCCTCTCGTGCCTTGATTCCGCGATAGGAGCGACCGTATCGAGCGATCGCAATCTTGCCTTTGATCGGGACTCCCATGGAATCGAGCTGGGCGTAATCCTCGATCAATCCGTAATTCACATATACGATTTCGCCGCTGACATCTCCCGCCGCCCCATATCCGTTGAATGCCATGACCTGAGGAAAAGCGGCGGAGGTGGTGTCCTCAGCGACCGGACCTTCCTTGAGGTCTAGCTCGATGGGATCAGGCGCGACCCGCCAAACCCTCGTACTCAGCGGATGCGGCATCCACACACTGTACGCGCGAACCTCCGTTTCCAGACCCCACGATTTCATCTGGTTGATCACGTAGTCGCGCGTTCTCGCCTGCGCCGGCGTTCCAGCCATGTGCGGCTGCGCCGAGAGAAACTTCGAGTGCGCTGAGGCATTCGCTGGAGACGGACGCTCGATCGCCTCCGCTTCTCTCGTGCGCTCCAGAGCGGCTGACTGCGGTGAGTAGCCCGGCGTCGCTTGCGCGTACGCAGAGAACGGCCCTACGAGCATTCCAACAATCAGCAGCTTGTTCATCACGTCGTTATCCCGTTTGGTGGTTTGGCTCGTGAAATGAGCGTTGTCCTTCACTCGTCGAGTTGTTCGAGTGCAGCATTTATAGTCTCACGTAGGCGTGCTTCGCTCTCAGCGCCAGGTTTGAGCGTCCCCACCAGTGAGTTGAACTTCGAAAGCATCTCCGCCTCGACGAACTTCTCCGGCTCGCGCACGCCGAGGGACTCGAGAGACCGTATTGCCAATCGTCTAAGCAGCTCTATCGTCGGGCGCTCGAGTCCCTTCAGTAATTCGGGATTCGGTGGCGCTGCAGTCGGCACCCGATCGCGCCGTCTTCTCGGCGCCTCGAGAAGCGTCGAGATCGATCCCGGCTTGATCACGAACGATCCCGGTGAATGCTCGCGCCACTCGGCGACTACACCGCGCCTCCGAAGAGATGGCATCAATGCGAGAATTGCCTCTCGAACCGGCGACACGCCGCCGGGACTCTGATTACCTCGTCCGGTTATTATCAGAACTTCGGTCGCTCTGCTGATCTGACGCTCGCGCAGCCACGCCTCGACACGGAATCGAGCATCCGCCGCCGTCGGCAGTGACTCCCGCAGGTTGAGCGTGTTTGTCGATCCAAATGCAGCCTCGTCGAAAGCCCGCAGAACAGAATGAAGAGAAACTCTACCTCGTCGCATTTTGCGGGATCACTGTGCCGCACCTGGTTACTTGCACTGCGCGGGCGTACCTATTGGTAGTCCGAACGCGGTGGTCACTGCGATTCTCCAGCCTTCGGCAGTCTTCACGAACACTCGTTCCGAGACTCCGCTCGAGGTCGTGTCGTTTTCCGTCACCGTGTAGCAGTAAACCCCGTAGACGACACCAGGAGCAATGGAAACCACGCGCAGATTTCTCGCGATCAGCGTGTCGGGCCACGTCGAATCGCGTCGCGCGCTCCAGTCTTCATACCCGAGTTGCAATCCCGCTGGTCCGTTACGCGCCAGGGAATTCGTGTGCAGATACGTCGCGAGGTAGCGCGCCCGGTCGCGTTTGTGGATTGCACCGATGTTCTCTTCGAACGCGCGACGAGCTCCGATGGTATCTGATGCAGGCGCCGGCGCCGACACCGTTCCAGTGGATGCCGGAACGGGGGCGCATGCCGTTGATATCAAAAGTGCGAGGAGTCGACCGAACGATATTCTCGTCGATGACATAAATCCCTTGGCAGAAGTCTCCGTTATGTTAGCGGCCGACTGCCGGATTGGCGACTCCACAGGCGCTAATGCGCGAGAATCTTTTCCATGATCGCCAGCCCGCGAGAAAGATGGGCGCGATCCATTACCAGTGGCGGGAGAATTCGCAGTGTGTGCTCTCCCGCCGTCAGGATGAGAAGACCTTCGTCCCAGCCGCGCTTCAGGATGTCGCCGGCGGGCTCTACGACGTCGAGCCCCCAAATGAATCCGGTGCCGCGAATTGCCCGGACCTTTCCGGACCGGCGACCGATCGCTTCCAGCTGTTCCCCAAGCCATACGCCGTTCTCACGCACCGATTCGAGAAAAACTGGATCCGACAGGCGCTCCAGCACGTGCTCGGCGACCGCGGACACTAGAGGGCCGCCGCCGAACGTCGTGCCATGATCGCCCGGTTGGATCGCGCCGGCAATTTCCTCCGATACCAGAACCGCACCCATCGGGAGTCCGCCAGCCAACGGCTTTGCGAGAGTCAGCATGTCGGGAACCACACCGCTGTTCTGGTACGCGAACAGCGTTCCCGTGCGGCCTAAGCCGCACTGTATCTCATCATATATGAGCGCGATGTCCCGCTTTGATGTCATCGCCCTGATTCCTTCGAGAAAATCCGGGTCGAGTACGCGCACACCCCCTTCGCCCTGTACGGGCTCGAGGATCAAGGCAGCTACCGTTTCCTCCTCGAGCGCAGAATCGAGATCGTCGAGATCGCGCTCGCAGATTGATACGCCCCCGGCAAGAGGACGGAATGGAGCGCGATACGAGGGACGATCGGTAGCGGCGAGAGACGCGAAGAGCCTCCCGTGAAAGCTTCCTCGAAGCGCGATGATCTCGACCTTTGCATCGGTTCCGATCTTGCGCGCCCAGCGGCGTGCAAATTTGAACGCGCCCTCATTCGCCTCCGCCCCTGAATTGCAGAAAAAAACTTTTGATGCGAATGAACACTCGACCAGCTTCGCCGCCAGCTGCTCGCCGGACGACGTGCGATACAGATTCGAAGTATGAATCAGGCCCGTGCCCAGCGCCTGGGTCAGCGCTCGCGCAATTCCCCGATCTCCGTAGCCGAATGAGTTGACCGCGATTCCGCTTGCGAAATCGAGGTACCGTTTCCCATCGGCATCGATGAGCTCGACACCCTCTCCCGACACGAACTCCATCGGCGCGCGCTTGTAAGTGCCAAGTATCGCGGTCTCGGTCGCCGAAGCGGGAGCAGGCATGGCTTCGTCTCCGACTGGAAGTGAGATGGTGGTCATATGACAACGCCCTGAGATTGAGTAATGAAAGTACCGCGCTCGCTGTCGACCAGACCCGCGAGATCACAGATTCGCACGCGTTCCACACCCGAGAGTAGCGCTGCTTTCGCCGATTCGAGTTTTGCCGCCATTCCACCCGCGGCCGTTCCATTGTCGATGAGCTCGAACGCTAAGTCTACGGTCAAAGCGTGGATTGTCTCGCCGTCCTCCCCGCGAACACCTTCGACATCGGCGATCAGCAGCAGTTCATTGGCTCGCATTGCAGCAGCGATGGCTGCGGCCGCGTCGTCTCCGTTGACGTTCAGCGCGCCGCCATCGCCGCTTTCCCCGTTGTATGCGACCGGCGAGATGACGGGAAGATTTCCCGCGACCATTATCGCCCGGAGAAGGCGCGCGTTGATGTCTGTTGGTCGCCCGGCAAAGCCGAGGGAGACCAAGTCGATGATTTCGGCAGTGATGAGAGCGCCGTCTTCGCCCGACAACCCGATGGCAGGGACGCCTCCAACAATCAGGGAATTGACGAGCCTCTTGTTCACGAGCCCGGACAGCACCATACGCAGTAGATCCAAATCAGCCTTCGAGGTAACTCGGCGACCGCCCACGAACGCAGGCTCGCGCCCGAGCGCGGACTGCATGGACGACACTTCATCTCCGCCGCCGTGAATTATGCAAAGCGAGCCGGGTGCATCGTTCCAGGCCTCGGAAACGAAGCTGGCGAGACGAGGATCGGCCTGGGCGCGTCCTCCGATCTTTATGACCCGGATCACGCTGGAAGCCCCGCCTGTTCGCTCAAGCCGAGAAGAATGTTTGCGTTTTGCAGTGCCTGACCGGCGGCTCCCTTTATCAGATTGTCGATCGCCGAGATGATGATGAGCGTTGGTTGTCGCACGTTTGCGGCTTTGTTAACGCTCATACGGACTACGTTTCGCCGCACCACATCGCGAAGGGATGGTGGTTGATCCGTCACCTCGATGAAGAGCTCGCCGCCGTAGCAATCACGCCAGAGAGACGCTGGGTCCTCCGAGTGCTCGACAATCGGAACCGTGATCGTCGCCAGAATGCCTCGCGCCACTGGAAGAAGGTGGGGCGTAAACAGGATGTCGTTGTGATGGCCTCCGAGTTCGCACGTGACCGCTCGCATTTCAGCCAGGTGCCGGTGCTCGTTCCCTACGGAGTAGGCCCGGAAATTTTCCGCGACCTCGGCAAACAGAAGATCCGGGCGCGCTGAATATCCCGCGCCCGTCACGCCGCTGGCGGCCGAGACATTGATAGTCGAGCCGGGCACCACCAATCCCGCCTTGAGAAGGGGGGCGATCCCGAGCAGAATCGCTGTCGGGTAGCAGCCAGGGTTAGCCACTATGTCGGCGCCAGGAATTTTTTCCCTCATCAACTCGGTCAGGCCGTAGGGAGCGTTCGCCGCGTCTTCACCTGCCCCAGGTCTGAAATCCGATGAGAGGTCGACGACCCTGGCTCCAGTCGAGCGCGCATTCCCAACCCATTTGGCGGAGGTCCCATGCGGCAGCGCCGTGAACACGATCTCTGCTTCTTTCAGCGGCGCATCTTCAGTGGCTACGTAAGTGACCTCCGATCCACCCATCCTGGTACTCTGTCCCCGTTGCTCGTTGGCCGACGCAAATGCGAGCGAGAGCCCGGGATGCTGTGCGATCAGTCCGCACAACTCCCTGCCAGCGTAGCCACTGGCACCAAGGACTCCAACCGGAACTTTATGCATTAGGAATGCATAACATTACACGCCTCCATCGTCAATGATCCACTGCCCCGCCTCGCGCGCTGGGTGCCGAAGTGCTAAACTCTTCTTCGATGGCCAACAAGCGCGAACGACACGACACGATTCTCGAGATCATTGACGCCCGGGTGGTCAGCAGCCAGGAAGATCTGCGCAAGCTGCTGCTCCAGCGGGGATGGGACGTCACCCAGGCAACCCTGTCCCGGGACCTGCGCGAGCTGCGACTTGCCCGCGTTCCCACGCCGGATGGGGCTCGTTACGCTGTTACTGATGGTAGCATTGAAGAGAGCCGCGCTGCACTGGACACCCTTCTTCCGCAGTTGTTTCTGCGGCTCGACGGTGTCAGCGAGATGCTCGTACTGCGGACAGTTCCGGGAGGCGCGCAGCCGATCGCTGCAGCCCTGGACGGAGAGGGCTGGTCTGATATCCTGGGAACCGTGGGCGGCGATGATACGATATTGATTATCTGCCGTTCCGTTGCCGCCCGGGATCGCGTGATGCGGAGACTCCGAGCCATGGCGGGAGAGCCATCCTGAGTATTGACGGGGGCGGCCAAACCGATTAAATATTCAGTAATTCTGAATACTTATTGAGGTCCCCGTGATCCGTACAATTGCCCTTGCCTATTCCGGCGGGCTCGATACTTCTATCATCGTTCCCTGGCTCAAAGAGCGTTATAACGCCCGCGTGATCTGTGTCGCGGCTGACATCGGTCAGGGAGAAGAGCTGGAAGGTGTGCGCGCCAAAGCAATCGCGTCGGGCGCCGATGAATGTTACATCGAGGATCTCCGTCAGGAGTTCGTCGAGGACTTCGTCTGGCCGACGCTCCGCGCCGGTGCGATTTACGGTCGTAAATACCTGCTTGGGACTTCCATGGGGCGCCCGCTGATTGCCCGCCGTCAGGTCGAGATCGCCCGACAAGTGGGAGCCGACGCGCTTGCTCACGGTTGTACCGGCAAGGGAAACGACCAGGTTCGCTTTGAGCTCACCTATGCGGCATTCGCTCCTGACCTCCCGGTTATCGCTCCCTGGCGTGAATGGAATATTCGAAGCCGAGAGGACGCTATCGCCTACGCCGAGGCCCACAAGATTCCCGTCGCGGCAACCCGTGACAAGATCTATTCGCGCGACCGGAACGTCTGGCATATCTCACACGAGGGAGGAGTGCTCGAGCAGCCCTCCGTCGCCCCACCAGCGGATCTCTTCATGCTGACCTCGGCCCCGGAGAACGCTCCCGACCAGGCCGAGGAAGTGACGATTGGATTCCACTCTGGAACTCCGGTGTCGGTCAACGGAGTCGAGCTTGACGCCGTCGATATCGTCGTGGCACTGAACAAGTTAGGCGGCCGTCACGGCGTCGGACGCATTGATCTGGTGGAGGACCGACTCGTCGGGATGAAGTCCCGTGGCGTCTATGAGACGCCCGGTGGCACCCTTCTCTACTCCGCCCACAGCGAGCTCGAGCAGCTCGTCCTCGACAGACGCACTCTGGCGGCAAAGGATCTGATCGCCCCACGATACGCCGACCTCGTCTACGAAGGGCGCTGGTGGACGACCGAGCGCGAGGGCTATGACGCGTTCGTGAATGTCACGCAGGAGCGCGTCACGGGAGCCGTCACTCTGCGCCTCTTCAAAGGAAACGCCTCCGTCATCGGCCGGGAGAGCGACTACGCGCTGTACGACGAGCGTTTCGTCACCTTCGGGGAGGACGACGTCTACCAGCAGAGTGATGCAGCTGGGTTCATTCGGCTCTACGGGCTTTCTGCACGCGTGCGTGCCATTCGCGATCTTGAAATGGCCGCGGCGAATGCGGAACGGGCCAAAGACGAGCCGAGAGAGTCCGCGACTCTTGCCATCGCCTGACCCCGGGACTATCAAGGTGTCGGATCACACTTCACACAAACTTTGGGGGGGTCGCTTTGCGGTCCCGACCGCGGCCGCGCTAGACGCTCTCAATCGCTCTATTGGCACCGATTACCGATTGTGGCCGTTCGATATCAATCTATCTAAGGCTTGGGCAGTAGCCCTTTGGGGAGCCGGCGTACTCACTCTCGACGAAAGTAAGCAGATCGATCACGGACTCGCGTCCGTCGGCGACAAGCTTGCCGCGGGAGCAGCGCCGCTCCCATCGGATGAAGACGTCCATACGCTCATTGACCGGATGCTTCACGACGAAGTTGGCGACGTCGCGTCGAAGCTCCATACTGGCCGAAGCCGCAACGATCAGGTCGCTACTGCCACCCGTCTCTGGTCGATGGATGCCTGTGTTAAGGTCGATGCCGCCGTCCGGGGACTTCAGCAGGTCATGCTGGATCATGCGGACACGCTCGAGGAAGCTCTTATGCCCTCGTACACGCATCTCCAGCGCGCCCAACCAGTCTCTGCAGCCCATTGGATGCTGTCGCACTTCTGGCCGCTCACACGTGACCGGGTGAGGATCTCTTCAGCCTCGCGTGCAGCCGGCGTGCTGCCGCTGGGCTCAGGCGCGATTGCTGGATGTGCGTTTCCGATTTCGCGCGTGCTGCTACAAGGGAGCCTGGGATTCAGCACCGTCTCTCAAAACAGCATTGACGCCGTTGGAGACCGGGATTTCGCCGCGGAGTTGTTGTTCGCTGTCACGATGATTGCGACACATCTCTCTCGGCTAGGCGAGGACCTTATCATCTACGGGTCAAGCGAATTTGGGTTCGCTCAGTTCGGCGATGCGTTTACGACCGGGTCTAGCATGATGCCGCAGAAACGGAACCCCGACGCATTGGAACTGGCTCGCGGATCGGGCGCGCGCGCAATCGGTGATCTCTCGACGCTTCTCTCCACCTTGAAAGGGTTGCCAAGCGGATACAACAAGGACCTGCAGGATGACAAGCGCGTCCTGTTCGATGCCGTCGACACCGTCCTGTTGGTTCTTCCGGCAGTCGCCGGCGCTCTCCAGGAAACCCGCTTCAATACCAAGCGCATGCGTGCCGCGCTGTCGAGCAGCATGATGGCAACGGACCTGGCGGATTATCTGGTGGAGAAGGGGGCAACGTTTCGCGATGCGCACGCGGCGATCGGAACGCTGATTCGCGAGAGCGAACGCGAAGGCTGCGATCTCGATGGCCTGCCACTCGCATTATTCAAGTCCGCGCACTCATTGTTCGGGGAAGACGCCCTGGATTGGCTCGAGCCAGCGAAATCTGTCGCGCGACGCGACGTCCCTGGAGGTACCGGGCCCAGCGCGGTGCGTGCGCAGCTGCGCGCGGCACGTGAAGCACTGTCGCCGGTGGGAGAGGTCGCGCGTGGAAACGAGCTGATACTGCGCGCGATCTAGAGAGCGGCCCGGGTTGAGGGAAAATGCGCACGGGAGTGCGCCTCTTTTTTCACTCAGAACATGAAGCCGATGGTGATCGGCACGAAATGTAGAACGCCGCCCTGAGCTGGCTGGCGCGATATGAAATGGTATCGCGCTTCAATGAAGCTTGCAATCGGTCCCAGTCCGAAGGTCACGCCCGCTCCGGCATTGAGTCCCAGGTGATTCTCGGATTTGGCGCCCTGGAGTTCGAAGCGGGTGTTGTACAGCCCGCCTCCGGCTATGAGATAGGTCTTGGCACTGGTTCCGGAGAAGGCGTAGACCACATTTCCCAATGCGCCAAGGATGCGAAAATCGGATGTGGCGGGTGGTCCGGATGCCGGGAGATTGATACTCTTCCGCGTTACCTTGGCATAAAGGCCATCAATCCGGAATCCAACCGGAAGCTCGGCCACTCCCAGGGCAAGGGAGAGGAGACCGTTGGCTCCCGTGTTCTGAGTATCACTCAACTTTCCAACCGGTATTGCCACTCCGCCGCCGATGCCGATGGCATAACCCTTTTGCGCCACAGCCGCGGTCGAGATCGTGGCGAGACCAACAAAGGCGACCACAACAAGCTGGCAAATGCATTTCATAATGATGTCCTTCGAGATTGATTCGATGGGGTGCGGGCGGTAGAGAGGGCGCAATATAATCACAGAAGAGGAATTGGAGCTTAAGTAAACAGACTATATTTAATTATCCTTTTTATTTAGGATTATTAATGGGACGAGCCTATACTGTTGCTACAGCTGCACTTGCGCTTGATATGCCCATCAAGTGGCTCGACAATGTTCTCTCGCACAATGACGTCCAGGGAGTCGCACAGCAGCGCCAGGGAGTCTCTCGAAAGCTCAGTGTTGAGGGGTTGCTGGTTCTGGCGCTTGCCTCCTCTCTGGTCCAGGAGCTCGGAATGCCAATGCCACGGGCGATCGGAATAGCCCATGCCTTGATGAGAACCGAGGGTCGATATGAATCCCCACAAGGAATCAACCTTTCTCTCGACGTTCCAACGTTTCGAAACACGTTGCTCGAGCGGCTCGAAAACGCTGTCGAGATGGCGCCGGCACCGCGCAGAGGACGTCCTGCCGCAAACAAAACGGGGCGCCTCAACTGAGACGCCCCGCCAGATTGTGCCAGTGAAGTGGACGTGGCTTAGGAAGCCTTCGTCACGTTCTCGGCAGCCGGACCTTTCTGACCTTCGACAATGTCGAATTCCACAGCGTCACCTTCGGCAAGGGACTTGAACCCCGAACCGGAAATTGCGCTGTAGTGAACGAAGCAATCCTTCTGCCCGTTGTCAGGAGTGATAAAGCCAAAGCCCTTCGCGTCATTGAACCACTTCACCTTGCCGGTCGTACGCATTCCCTGCTCCTGGAAAATTTGTGTCTTGGGGAGCGAGAACGCCCGACCCTCGACAATCTGATACGCGGGTCTCCGTAACCCCGCGCTGGTTTGAGAGGGAAGCACGGACTTGCGCCCGCCCTGCCCAGCTCGACTTGGCGGAAAAATAGCAAGGACCGGCTGAGCAGACAATAGACAATTCAAGGGGCTATCCGGTTCACCCGGGAGATGAAATACTCGGTGTCCCCGAAACAGGTGGTGGGGAGCCCCCTATGCTGCTCGTAAGTCACCGAGACCTGCTTGCCAATTGTTTGTTCGAGAACGTTGGCAATCGAGTCGTTCCGTACCGTGAAGGCGAAGATCTGCGGCATCGTTCCCGGCAGATTTGCCATGGCCAGCTCACCCTCCCACGTCTTACAGAGCCATCCTTTTTTGGAGATTTTCTGGACGTAGCCGGCGCGCTCGCCAGACGCGTACGTGTAGCCCAACGCGACCCAGGCCCAGAGCGCCATCACGACAATTGGGATCAGCACGATAAGCAGCGCTATGGTGCGCACCCTGTGATGCTTCTTTTTCACGGGTAGGACAATAGGTTCAGGCGCGGGTTCAGACTCAGGCGTATCAGCCATCGGTGCTCCAAAGTGCCGGGGAGGGGGGTGCGTTCTTCATATGCGGTGCCATGGTCAAGGAATTAGCTTTCGAGATCATCACACGCAAGCGGAAGTGGCGACAGTAACCCGAAGACGGACAGCGTTGGTCATGGTTGGCGACATCCCGATAGGGTCCGCCCATCCCATCGTTGTTCAGTCAATGACGAACACGGACACGGCCGATGTCTCCGGTACGGCGCTTCAGGTCGAGGAGCTCGCGCAAGCGGGCAGCAGACTCGTCCGCATTACCGTCAACAACGACGAAGCCGCTCGGGCAGTCCCCGAGATTGCGAGCAGACTCGCGGACATGGGCGTTTCAGTTCCACTGATCGGTGATTTCCATTACAACGGTCATCTGCTGCTGAGCCGATATCCGGCCACTGCCCGAGCCCTCGCCAAGTACCGAATCAACCCTGGCAACGTTGGCGGAAAACGGCGCGATGAGAATTTTCGGACAATCATCCAACTCGCGCTCGAGAACAACAAGCCCGTACGAATTGGTGTCAACTGGGGCTCTCTCGACCAGGACCTTCTGACGTCGCTAATGGACACAAATGCCGGAAGCAGTGAGCCGCGCACCGCGAAAGAGGTCTACGTCGAGGCTATGCTTCAGAGTGCTACCCGGTCCGCTGCACTTGCAGAGGAAGTCGGTCTCGGCCACGACCGTATCATCATTTCTGCCAAAGTTTCCGGAGTGCAGGATCTGATTGACGTTTATCGCCAACTGGCGAAGCGTTGTGATTATCCGCTGCATCTCGGACTCACCGAAGCCGGACTTGGCTCAAAGGGAATCGTCGCAAGCACCGCCGCGCTTTCGATTCTGTTGACCGAAGGAATTGGAGACACCATTCGAGTTTCACTGACACCGCGTCCTGGCGGAGATCGTACCGAGGAGGTGCGTATCGCCCAGCAGATTCTTCAGTCCCTCGAGCTGCAGAATTTCAATCCTCAGGTAACGGCGTGTCCGGGCTGCGGTCGCACCACATCAACGTTTTTTCAGCACATGGCCGAGGATATCCAGACCTACCTGCAGGAGCAGATGCCGACGTGGAGGGAGAAATACCCCGCCGTGATAGACATGAAGGTTGCCGTGATGGGGTGCGTAGTAAATGGCCCGGGCGAATCAAAGCATGCCAATATCGGCATCTCTCTTCCCGGGACCTTCGAGGACCCCAAGGCCCCCGTATATGTGAACGGGAAGCTGATGGTGACGCTGAAGGGTGACACGATAGTGCCCGAATTTCTGAAAATTCTGGACGATTACGTCGAGAAGACGTATGGCGTGAGGGATCCTGCTTTGAGCGTCTGAGTATGACTCAGCCAGCGAGTTTTGTCAGATCGTCCGAGACCTGGTCCAGCTCGGTCATGATCGGAGCAGCGAATCCCACTTCACGAAGCCTCTCGTAGACCTGTCGGTACCAGCGCGCAGTTCCAGCCTTTCCGCCGCCAAAACGATTCCACACGGTCTCCGGATCGACCGTGCGACGCAGATCTGCGACTATCGAAGACGCGTTGTGGACTTTGTCCGCCGCACAGACCCAGCGCGCATCCTCGCTCGCCGTCGCGAGCCGCACCAGATAGTCCTCTTTCCGGTCCTCGCCCGAAAGCTCCACCCCATCATCGTCATGCCGGCGATAGGTAACGGCCATAACCGTGTCGAGAACCGTGGGACCGAACTTGTCGCCGATTCTCTGCTCCAGCATTTCGCGCGTATAGCCATCCCGAACGCAGTCTTCGATCACGTCGTGTAGAATCCCCGCCACCACAGTGTCATTGTCGCGTCCGTAACGGGTTAGAATTATCGCGACATTTGCTGGGTGCGTGAGGTAGGGAAGCTTCGTTCCCTTTCGCACTTGTCGGTCGTGATGTTTGGCCGCAAAGGCGAGCGCGTGATTGATGACGTCCGAATAACCTGTGACGATCATTGCATTGTGCTCGCGAACCGGGACATGAGTAGCTCGAGACCTCGCTGGTCTTCGTGATTGAACGCGTCGAGCTGATCGGAATCTATGTCGAGAACGGCGATCAGATCACCCTGAGCGCTACGGACGGGCACCACAATCTCGGAGCGGGATCGGGCGTCGCACGTGATGTGGCCGGGAAATTTCTCTACATCGGGTACGATCACGGTCTTCCTCTCCGCCGCGGCCGTACCGCAGACGCCTCGCCCAAACGCGATCTCCAGACATCCCAGGGATCCCTGATAAGGTCCGACGCGAAGCAATATTCCGGGATCCGCGACTCTATAGAATCCTGTCCAGAGGTGTCCGAACGCATGATGAATGAGCGCTGTCAATGTGGACATTACGGCAATCGGATCGATAATGCCCTCGAGAATCGTTTCGGAGTGCGCCTGGAGCTCGCTGTAAGCTCTAGCCTTCGGAATCCCTCTCAGGTCGGGGATTGCTTCTGCCATTACCGACTACTGTGCCGCGGCAAGCTCGGGCTCGAAGGCTCCTGATTGTCTGGTTGACCCAAGCATTTCCTCACGCGTTTCGAGTTGCGGCATCTCCGCATCCCAGAGCACCAGGCCGTGGATGCGCATGTCGGCGCCACGCAGACTGGCCACCGCCGATTTCAAGCCATCGACGGTGGTATGCGCGATTCTCGCACAGAGTATTACGTCTGGAGCCGGGATGACGCTGCTGGCGCTCCGCTGAACATAGCTCGTGGGAGCGGCGATAATGATGAAGTCGTAGCGCCGCTGCATCCGCGCCAGCTCTCGCCTTACCTCTTCGACGACGTTTGGTTCGGGTAACCCTGAGCGGCGAGTTCCGCTGGGAAGCACATCGAGCGGCCTGTCGCGCCCAATCGTGGTCGGCACGATCGCCTCGGGCCACGTGGCGGTCCCGGAGATGATTCCGGAGAGGCCTGGGTCAGGTCTGATTCGCAGAACGCTCGCGACACTACACGTGGTGGGATCGACGTCGACGAGTAGTGTGCTCCGCGCCTCATACGCCGCCGATGCGGCCAGATTCGCCGCGACCGTCGCCACGATCGCCGGATCATCGCCGGTAATCGTCACGATGGGTACGCTCGCTTCCACCGACGCGATGTGCAGATAGAGGGTTCGATAGCTCTCTGAAACGACATCGATCAGCGGAGGCGCCTCGACATCTGCCTGGCGACGGCTGCGCTCCACGACGACTTCGGGGGGCTTGATCACGGTGAGCACGCGCGCTCCGCTGACCTGTTCGGTCTCTCGTGGATCGGCGATGTGGGGTCGCTTCAACTCCGTTCCGAAGGAAGCAGCAAATCCAACCGCCAGCGCCAGCACCACTGCGGCGGCCAGCATTGCCCATGGAGGAGCGCCGACGTTGGCTAGTTCGCGCGCGTGCGCCGCTTCACGATCGATGCGCGCGTTCTTCTGGTTGATCTGATCGGCCTGACGCGCGGCGGTTGCATACTTTTGTTGTGCCGTCGCTCGCTGGGCAATCAGCTTCGCGGTATCGACCGTTATGGTCGGCCTCACCACCGGCGCTGGAGTCGGGCGTATGACGGCCAGCTTCCCCCTTATCTCCCCGCGCTTGGCGTTCGCGACACCCTGTATGGAACGCCCAATGGCATTGGCACGCGAGGTCAGCGCCAGATAAACCGGATCGACCGTACCAACGGCTCCGAACGCGTTTCGATCGCGCTCCACATCCGCGAGTGAATCGAGGAGCATTCTTACTCTCGGGTCGGCCGCCACTTCCGGAGAGGCCGCCAGCGCGCGGTAGGAGGTGGGAAGGGGAGCGTTCTCCGCACGATCGATGAGTCGATTCAGCGTGGCCAGTTGAGCGCCAAGTGTATCGCGCTGCGCGCGCACCGCCGGCGGAAATGTGTCAATGACCGGCACCGGCACAGGCGTAGCAGCGCGACGCGCCGCATTCAATGCGGAATCGGTTGCCGTTACTTCCGCCAGATATCGATTCCTCGCAGCGACCGCGGACGATGAGTCGGTCTTCGCGTCGAGCTGCGCGGCCACTGCAAGTGCTTTTCTCGACGCATTGCGCGGGACTACGACGAACGCAATCAGTGCGGCGATGAAGACCATGCCTCCGACGATGCCAAAGACGACGACCCGGCGAAGCGCATTCCTGGCACGGGCAGCCATCCAGAGGTAGGCAGAGCCCCCGCTCATCCGGGCGATGCTATGGACGTTCATGACTCAAAGATTCACTGAGTATGGGTCGCGCGCGAGGCCTCCGATCCGGGACGATCGGGGACGATCGGGCTGAATGTTGGGGAGAAAATCACACATATGCCGTACCAACAATGCAATCTAAGCGCCGTTCAAGGCGCGAATATCAAAAACGGCGAGAGCTCTCGCCCCCGCCGTTTTCCCCTGCCTTAGCAGAACTACTGAACCGTGATTACGCCCTTCATGTTGAGTGCGAGATGCGGAACGCAATGATACGGGTACTGGCCCGGCTTGATATTGGCAAATGAAACCGTGACTGCATCGCCGGGATTCATTTTCATGTTGCTCGAGAGCTCGCCCATCTTGTCGGTACCCATGTTGGCATCGAGTTGGCCTTTGATGCCGGCCGGGACGGTTGCGGGGTCGAACGCCACATTGTGTGGTCCACCGCTCACGACAACAAACTTGACACCATCACCCTGTTTCACCGTGAAATTGGCCGGCTCGAAGCGATAACCTTTCGCGTCGCCGATCATTTTCACTTCATGGGTCGTGCCCGTTATTGGGGCCATCGACGCCGCACCGCCCGTCGGGGCAGGAGTCGTAGTCGTGGTCGTCGAGACGGAAGAAGTCGTCGTATCGACCGCTACGTGGGTCGTATCCGAAGGCTGCTTCTCGCCACCTGCACACCCGCCGAGCGCAATCGCTCCAACAGCAACAGCTAATCCATAGAACCGCATCTTTAAGCCCTCCCAGAGCCGTACACTGGTGCATTAAATAACGTTAGAATCTCTTACCCGCGAGATTGTGAATTTATTCACAAGCTCGCCGACACGCAATCAGTTCGACACTTTCGCGTTCCATGACCTGCGCCCTTCCTTCCGAGCACGCCAAGTGATCGCAATTCCTGCGCTCGATCTGCGGGGCGGGGCGTGTGTCCAGCTCGCTACGGACTCCTACGACGAGGAGTTGGTCCGCATCCCTGACCCGATCGGTGTTGCTTTCGCGTGGCGGGAATACGGATTTCACCACCTTCACGTCGTCGATCTCGACGCCGTCGCACTTCGCGGAAGCAACGAATCGGAAATTCGTGGAGTTCTAGGCGCAACCGACGCCGAAGTTCAGGTTGGAGGAGGAATTCGAGATCGCGACTCGATTGACAGATTGCTCAACGAGGGGGCGCGCCGGGTTGTGATCGGGACACGAGCGCTCGAGGATCTGGATTGGCTCGCCGAGATGAGTACTACCTTTCCCGGATTCATAGTCGTCGCCGCAGACGTTCGTGATCGCAGAGTACTGTCACACGGTTGGACGCGCATCCACTCAAAGCAGGTCTTGGATTTGATCGAAGAGCTCAATGGACTGCCACTCGCGGGCGTCCTTGTAACCGCGGTGCATCGCGAGAAGGCAATGCTTGGAACGGACTTGCCTCTCATGGAAGACGCTGTCGAGTTGGCCGAGTTCCCAGTGTTCGCAGCCGGCGGACTCGGAAGCCTGAACGATCTTCGCGCCCTGGCCGATCGCGGCGTGGCTGCCGCAATCGTGGGAATGGGTCTCTATAGCGGGGCCATGGACCCGCGTGTCGTCGCGGAAGAGTTCGCTGAGTAGCTAGCCTGAGCGCGGTCTCCCGCTACACGAGCGCTATCAGAACAGGCTGATCGTAAGAGGGCTGAGCTTCGAAGGGTCGCCCACGTAGGCGAAGCGAAATCCCTTCATGTATTTCCTCGCGACGCGCTGCACCGCTTCCGGCGTAACGCTCTTGAGCTCGTCCACGAACCGGTCCGCCTCTCTATAATCTCCCTCGTACAATTGCGAGCGCGCGAGAAAGTCGGCCTGAGCCGCGTTGGTTTCATTGTTGAGGAAGTACTCGGTGATGAATTGCTCCTCGAGCTGTTTAAGGCCAAGGGGATCAAGCATCCCCGTTTGAAGATCCAGGACCGCTGCTCGCATGAGCTTCATCGTCGTATCCGGTGAGACCGTGGAGACGTAAAGTCCCCCTGTAGTCGCCGCACGATCGACAAAGGGCGCATGGACATCGTAGGTGAGATTCTGGCGCGTTCGAATTTCAGCAAACATGCGACCGGTCAGTACGGAGGTCGCAACCCTCAGTGCCTGATAGTCGGCCCCGTTCGCGAGTGGCCCGCTGTAGTAGCCAAGTATGTAGTTGGTGGGCAGTTGACGACGCTCGATGACGACTGCCGTGGACGCGTCAGGAACGCGGGGCGGTGCGGTCCAGGCGTACGTTCCGTGCGGAAGTTTCCCGATTGACTGACTCACCAGCCGCTCGATGTGCGCGCGGTCAACGTTGCCGACCACTACGAGCAACATGCGCGATGTGACAAATTGCTTTTGCTGATAATCGCGTAGCGACGCGGAGTCGATTGCCGGAATTGATTTCTGGTTTCCAACGACGGAAACCGCGTAGGGGTGTCCGACATACGTGATACTGTCCGCCAAGTAATCCACCAGCGCATCCGGATCGTCGCGCCGCTGGTTGATTCCCGACAGGTACTGCGCCTTTACGACGTTGACTTCTGCTTTCGAGAGAGTCGGGTGCATTATCCTCTCGGCAAAAATAGCCCAGGTCGAATCGAACACCTCGGTGCTCGACCTGATTCCGAACATCGTCCAATCGGCGCTAGGAGCGACCACGATTTCACTGCCGAGCATTGACATCGCTCGGCGAAGCGCGTTTTTCGGATACTTCTGTGTGCCACGCTCCGACACATCTAGCAGAATCGGCTCTATGCCCGCATTTGCCTCTCCGACCTGACGCGCGCCGCCAAGCAGATACAGGTTCGCAGCAACGACGTTGTTGGCATCGTTCTGGCGCAGGACGACATGGACACCGGAGACGTCGAAGCTCGTGGTAAGCGACGTCAGCGCCAGCGCGATTGAAAGCAGCATCAGCGTGTCCCCGGCGTCACGAGATCTCCGGGAGCGAGGTTCAACGACTGTCTGGCGTCGGGTGCGATTAGTACCCCCGCGATGTGGGGCTTGTCGACAATGTATTTCCGCGCGTAGGCGCGCAAATCGGCCAGTGATTGTTGTGCCATGTAGTCAACGTAACCCATGTAGTACTCGAGGCTGGCCACGCTCCACCAAAAGCCGAGGGTGTGTGCGAAACCCGAGGCGCGCTCGCGGTCGAATGCAGACGTCACGGCTCGATGCGCTTTTACGGCTTCGAGCTCGTCGGATGTGAAGTAGTCCGGTGTGTCGAATTTGGCTATCTCGCCGTACAGAGCAGAAAGCGCCTCGCGGAGCTCCGGGGCGGACGTCTGACCGCTGATGGTGATGGGGCCCGTGTGATTGAGCGTGTAGTAATTGACACCGACACCCTGCCACAGGCCGTTGTCGACGAGTCTTTGCTGGAACTTGGACCCTGGGTCATTGAGAACATCGGAGAACACATCAGCGGCATATGTGGATTTCGGATCCTGCCCGACGCTTGGCCCCTGCCACTGAATCTGAACGGTAACCGCACCTACCGGGGCTTCCACCAGCACACCTTCGCTCTTCTGAAGGGCGGGAATTGCTGGAACCGGATCAACCGTGAATGGATCGCTGCCTCGGCTCCATTGCCCGAGTTCCTTCTCGACGAGAGCGAACACGACGGCGGGGTTCACGTCTCCCGCGACTATCAGAGCCGAGTTGTTCGGAACATAGTACTTCTTCTGAATCGTGCGCATCTTATCCGGCGTCGTAGTCAGGACGATCTGCCGGTCGCCAATGACATCCTTTCTGCTGAAGTTGCCCGGATAGAGCTTGGCATCCATGTCTCTCGATAAAGCGAAGAACGGGCTCGATTCGTTCCTGTCGTATTCCCCGATCACCACCTGACGCTCGCGTTCAAGCTCGTCCTTCCGAAAAAGCGGCTCACGCAATGCGGTTGCCAGAAGATGAATTGCGTCTCCCAGCTTTTCCGCCGGTACTGTCATGTAGTAGTTCACGCGCTCTTCGGCGGTGGTTCCATTGAATACTGCGCCAAGGTCGGACGCGCGGTCCCAGAACTGATTTGGCTCGGGATAAGTCGAGTTGGCACGGAAGAACATGTGCTCGTACATGTGAGCCAGTCCTTCGTATTGGGGCGATTGAGTGAAGGATCCGTTCTTTACATCGATCTCGATCGTCGCTAGCGGAACCCCGTGGTTCTCGACTACGATCACCTCGAGGCCGTTCGCAAGAACTTTGCGTTGAATGATCTTGTCGAGCTCCGCCCGCTGGCCTTCCGAGCGCATCGGCAGGAATACGGACAGGAGAAGCGCCACGGTAGCGAACCCACGCAGGACACCTTTTCTTTCGGACATGTCAGATTCTGGAAAAGCCCGCTCGAAATCCTACGGGCAATTGATTGATCGACTCGACAGCGGGAGGCTCAAACGTGATGAGCCACTGGCTCAATACACCACATTCCGGATCGGCGGTCCAGCCGATCTCTTCTACGATGCTACATCGACCGATGATCTGGCAGGGGCTGTCGCCGCTGCCCGGGATCTGGAAATCGATTACTTCGTGCTCGGCCTCGGCGCCAACATTCTGTTTGGCGATGGCGGATTTCGGGGTTTGGTCATCCGGAATATGTCAAACCACCTGAAATTCTTCGACGACGGGCGCCTCTGGGTGGAAAGCGGCGCCGTGATGTCGAGGTTGATTCCCCAGGCGGTCGAGCGTGGATGGTCCGGTCTCGAGCATTACGTGGGAATTCCCAGCACCGTGGGGGGGGCTGTCTGGCAGAATCTCCATTTTCTCTCTCCCGCGCCTGAGCGGGAAAGAACGATGTTCATCGCGGAAATCTTTCAGTCGGCCGAGTTGCTCACGCATGATGGCAAGAGGCTGACTGTGGATCGCGATTACATGCAGTTCGGCTACGACACCAGCACGTTGCACAAGCAGCGCGACATTGCGCTCGCGGTGACTTTTCAGCTCGATCCCGGTGACAAGGCCGTCATGCATCGGATCATGCAGGAAAATCTCAGCTGGCGGGGAGGGAAGCATCCGTGGCTCGAATACCACCCGAGCGCGGGGTCAATCTTCCAGAAAATTGAGGGAGTCGGAGCCGGCCGCCTGATCGATGAAGTGGGGCTGAAGGGGTTCCGTCACGGTGATGCGCAGATCTCCCACATTCACGCGAACATCATGGTCAATCTGGGGCACGCCACCGCCAAAGACGTTCGCGAGCTGATCACCCTCGCACAGACAAAAGTTCAGGAGCGGTTCGGTCATCACCTGAAGGTTGAGATCGGATTTATCGGCGAGTTCTAGGGCGATCGGCTCGTCGAGAGCCGCTCGGCCTTCTCTGTCGCGGTCGTCCACCGCTCGATGGCGGCGTCCAACTGACGCCTTACTTCATCCAGCTCCTTCCCGGCAATGAGAGATTTCTCGGTTCCTTCACGACTCGTGTAGAGCTCCGGATCTTCGAGGAGAGCGGTTAGCTCCGCTACCTTCCGTTCCAGTACGGCGACTTCTTTCTCGCACTTCTCAACCTGCTGACGAAGCTCACGAAGCGCCGTTCGATTGTCGTCGCCTTTGACTTCCTGCCTTCGGGTATTCTTTCTCTCCCTGACGCGACGAAGGGCCTCCTGTTCCGAGGCCGCGATCTTGGCCGCGTGCTCACGCTCTTTGCTCTGCTCTTCCCATTCCCCGAACGAGCCTGGGAAGTCCGTGACGTGATGCTCGTGGAGTACCCAGACGCGCGAAGTCAGCGCTTCCAACATGGCGCGATCGTGACTCACGAGCAGAATGGTGCCCTCGTACGATTCCAGGGCGTCTTCCAGCCCTTCGACCGACTCGATGTCGAGGTGATTTGTCGGCTCATCGAGCATCAGAAAATTCGCTTTGCTGAGAACCATCATCGCGAGTGCGACACGAGCCCGTTCTCCGCCCGAGAGAGTTTCGGCGCGACGCTGAGCCTCATCGCCGGAGAATCCAAAACGGGCTAGATGCCCTTGAACCTGCCGTCGCTCCCAGTTTGGTCTGAGATCGCTGATTACGTCGTATAGTGCCCGATCCGTTGGCACCTGAGCCATGTCCTGCCGGTAGTAGCTGGGACGCACCGATCCTCCGATGCGAAGCTCTCCGCTCGTGGTCTCACGCTCTCCCATCAACGCACGAAGGAAGGTGGATTTTCCGCTGCCGTTTGGTCCCACGAAACCCACGACTTCACCCCGCTGGATCGTCGTCGTGAAGTTCTTGATTAGGGTTCGCCCTTCAACCTCGATCGTGACATCCTTTGCTACGACCACCTGATCGCCGCCCCTCTCGGACAGACCGATCCTGAGGCCCATCGAACTCCCTTCTTCCGGGGTTGGACCGCTGAATCTCGGCAGCCGATTGAGGCGCTTGCGCCTTCCCTTCGCCTGCTTTGTATTCTGACCGGCGATGTTGCGTCTGATGTAGTCTTCTTCTTCCGCGATCACTTTGCGTTGCTTGTCGACGGCGCGCTGCTGACTGAGGCGACGCTCTTCGCGCTGTGCGACAAACGACTCGTAGCTTCCCGTGTAGGCCACCGCGCTTCCACCTTCGAGATGCAGCACGTGGTCAACGACGTTCGCAAGGAAAGTGCGGTCGTGGCTAATCAGAAGAATGGTCTTCTCGGTATTGTTCAGATAATCTTCAAGCCAGCGCGTCGTCTCGAGATCGAGGTGATTGGTCGGTTCGTCGAGAAGCAGCACATCGGCTGCGCTCACGAGCTGTCTCGCGAGTCCCAGCCTCCCTCTCTCGCCACCGCTCAATTGCGGAAGCGGCTGTGTCCGCGCTTTCTCGGCATCAAATCCCAAACCCTGCAGCACCGCATCTACTCGCGGAGCAAAGGTGTAGCCCCCCTCCCGCTCGAATCGCTCGAGATCCCGATCGTATCTGGCCAGGAGTTGGGGTGACGCTCCTTCACCGGCCAATGCGAGGGCGTTGCCTTGTTCGGCCAGCGAGTGCTCCAGCGCGAGAAGATCCGCGAATTCTCCCGCTCCCGCTTCCCACACGGTCTTTGCTCCGCCGAAATCGCGATGCTGTTCAAGGAGCGCCCACCGAAGGTCGGGCTGGCGTGTCACAACTCCCTCAGTGAGCTCGTGCGTCCCGGTGATTACGCGAAAGAGCGTTGTCTTTCCGCTGCCGTTCCGGCCAAGGATTGCCCAACGATCGCCCTTGCCGACCGTAAATGTTACGCCCCTGAATATTTTTGTCGGACCAAAGTCGACGCCAGCATTCGATATGGAAATCTGGGTCAAGCGCGTAGCGCGCTGGAGCACGCAGCGAGGCAACGATCCACCGTTTCGGTGGTGTGATCTCCCATGTGCCCAATGCGAAAGGTCGAGCCCTTGAGCTTTCCGTAGCCGTTTCCGACCACGATTCCCCGCTTCGCAACGGCTGCGGTAAAACCTTCCGATGGAAGATCGGCCGGTAGTCTGATAGTCGATACTGTCGGTGACTGAGACCCGAGCGGCGCGATGTTGACGAGTCTCTTCCCGGTCTTATCACCTACTTTGGCAAGCCAATCCTGAGTGCGTGCAGCCATCGCCTTGTGCCGAGCCCAGCGCGCCTCGATACCTTCTGCCGCGATCGACTTCAATTGGACTTCCAGCGCGTAGAACAGCGAGAGCGCGGGAGTACTCGGAGTCTGGTTTCTCCGCGCATAAGCGTCCAGCTCGACCAGATCGAAGTAGACTCCTCGTGCAGAAGTGCCATTCGCCTGATCGACGAAGGCTGGAGACGCGACGGCAAATGAAAGTCCAGGCGGGAGCGCGAGCGCTTTCTGAGACCCTGTGAGCAGGTAATCGAGCTTCCAGTCGTCGAAATAGAGCTCGGCACCTGCCAGGCCACTCACGCTGTCGACCAGACAAACGGCGCCATGACGGTGGGCGCAATCTGAAATTGCGCGAACATCATTCAATGCGCCTGTCGACGTTTCCGAATGAACCACGGTGATCGCGACGTATTTTCGCATCGAGAGTCGCTCGTCGAGCTGCGGTATCGTATGCACCTGTCCCCAGGCGACCTCGTAGCGGTCAACATCGCGCGCACACATTGACGCTATGTGAGCGAATCGCTCTGAGAAAGCGCCGTTCACGAGGCTGAGGATTCTCCCCGGCGGTGCGCAACGTACCCCGGCTTCCATCATCCCTGTTGCCGAAGCCGAGTTGATGTACACGAGGCGATCCGTCTTGAACACGGGACGCAATCCTCGCTGCAATCGTTCGAACAACTGCTCGAACGCGGAGCCACGGTGAGGAATCATCGGCTGCATCATCGCAGCCATGACTTCATCGCGGACTTCGGTTGGACCGGGCAGGAAAAAAGTGCCGAAAGTTTTTGTCTGGCTCATTCAAGTACGAGTTTCCGTAGTTGCTCGAAATTCTCGATTATGTAATCCGCCCGCGCGATTACTGCGTCGCGCTTCATGAAGCCTGTAAACGCGGCGAAGCTGTCGACGACGGGCTTGATCTCGCAGTCTGTCACTCCGTCCCCGACCGCCAACACGGGACCCTTCAGGCCCATTTGGCTTACCGCCGTGCGTTTGCCGTTTTGGCGTGTAAAGAGAGAATTTTCTTCAAACCCCGCATATTCACCATCCGTACCGAAAAATACCGACACAGCGTAAACATGTGCATCCGGGACTCCGAGCTCGTTTGCGAGCGGCAGAATGGACTCGCGCAGTCCGCCGCTGACCATTACAACCTCCACACCGTGCTCACGGAATGCTCCGATGGTCTCACGTGCGTTCGCTGCAATTCTGTCGAGATAGATCTTGCTGAGTTCCTTTATCTCGGATCGAGTCGGTTTCACTGTTCTCATTCGCTCGCCGTACACGGTCTCGATGGGAATTGCTCCCGCCATGGCTCGTGCAGTGAGATCGGCGCTCCATGCTTCGACTTCGCGTCCACGCAGTGCCGCGAGCCAATCGATGCCTTCGACCCCACTCAACGTCGAATCGACATCGAGGATTACTGATTTGAACCGCATCACAGGATGTTGCCAGGTGCGAGAATTCCCAATGGATCGAGCTCCCGCTTCACAGCGGTCATCATCGATATCTGCAGCGGATTCATCTGCAAAGAAAGCCATCTGCGCTTGATCTTTCCTATTCCGTGTTCCGCGGCCACCGTGCCACCAAGCGATAGGACGTGCTTCAGCGTTTGCTCGACGACCTCTTCTATGGTAGTAAGCTCTCCAGCATCGCGCGCGATGAAGTTCTGGTGTGGATGGCCGTTGCCGGCGTGGCCGTAGATCACGGGAGCTTCGAGTCCCCGCTCCTTTGCAAAGGACCGCGCCGTTCGTATCGCAGCGCCCAGATTCCGGTACGGAACAGCCCAGTCCGTTCCGATCTTTCGACCGCCAGCAGCCCGATATCTGCTTCCCCTTTCGTTCATGGTCGCCGGGATGCTGTGACGAATCTTTCTCGCGTCACGCAATCTTGCCTCTCCATCGAAAACGAGCGGATCGAAATCGGGGGCGACCGATTCGATCAGTTCGAGCCAAGCCGCGAGGCTTGCATCCAGATCCTCCTGGACCTCTTCCTCGACGTACACCATCGCCCTCGCCTCTTCGGGTATCGTTGCCGCGGGAACAGCGTGCCGCGCGATCTCCAACGCCCTGTCGTCGAAATATTCGATGCAACGAGGGGCAACGCTTCCGGTTTCTCGACCTGCGACGACGAACTTCAACGCATCGTTTTCAGTCGCGAACAACGTTGCCAGACCGACTACGCGCTCCGGCAATGGGAGCAGCGCGAGCTCTGCTTCAACAACGATTCCAAGAGTCCCTTCGCTGCCGATGAACCAGTCGATCGGGTCATGAGCAAAGGCGTACCCTACAGTATTCTTTTCCAGGTCGGTTCTGCGAAACTCCATCAGCTCACCGTTCGCCATGACAACCTTCAACGCCCGAACATGCCGTCGTGTCGCGCCGTATTTGAACGTCCTGGCACCCGATGCGTTGCACGCTACAGCGCCACCGATTGTGGACTCTTCCTCACTGGTAGGATCAGGCGCGAAGAGAAGGCCCGCTCCAGCGACTGTTTTCTTTATCTCGCCGATCAGTGCTCCGGGGCCCACCCTAACGGTTCTCGTCCTCGCATCGAGCTCCGCGATCTGGTTCAAGGATCTGAGCGACAAGAGTATGCCCTTATCGGTGATAGATGCACCCGTGGTACTTGTCTGGGCTCCCGCGCAGGTAATCGGAGTCCTGTCAGCTGCTGCTTTTCGGACAAGCTCGATGACATCGCTGATCGATTCAGGTCGTGCCACCGCATCCGGAATCAAATGGAGGCCTGACGAGTCGGCCTCATACGCCTCGCGTACAGCTCGGTCGGTGCTTATGGCGATGCTCACCCGGGCTGAAAGCAGACAACGGCGGCAGACAATACGTCGGGCAAACGCAGAAGCGATTCGCGAATCATTTCGCTCACGTCCCCATCAACCGACACCGCGGCCAGCGCCTGACCCCCCTGCGCCAACCGAGCCTGGTGGTATTCGGCAATGTTCACCCCGGCTTCGCCGAGTAGCGTTCCGACCCTTCCGATTACGCCGGGGACGTCGTTGTTCGTGAGTATCAGCAACGTGTCACGGGGCTGGATGTCGACATGGAATGCGCCAATCCGAGTGAGTCGCCCGGCTGCGCCGGGCGGTGCAATACCGGCCACGGCGATTTCCTGCATCCCTCCGCTGAGTCGCACTTCGAGCGAGTAGGGATTCTCCTGCGTTGGAGTCTCGGTGGTTGACAGCTCGATTCCGCGAGCCTGCGCCACCGCGCGTGCGTTGATCAGATTGAGGCGTTCCTGTTCGACCGTTCCTTCGAGAACACCACGCGCCGCTGCTGCCACCAATGCGCCGCTCGCCGGCATAAGAGCCGATCCGGCACGGACGTCAATCCGTTGTATGGCCCTCATTCCCTGAGTTGACAGGATTGCTCTCCCAACCGCAGCAGCCCGACGTGAGAGTGTGAGGGCCTGCTCGACATCGGTCCATTGGCCCCCCACGTCGGCAACATTGATCGAGCGCGACAGCTCTCCAGTGAGCAAGGCATCGCGGACAGCGATGCACACATCGACCGCAACGTTGCGCTGAGCCTCCGCCGTCGACGCGCCAATGTGTGGCGTAAGGACGACGTCGGGCTGCTTTCTAAGTGGGTGATCCGCTGCCAGCGGTTCCTTCTCATACGCATCGATCACCGCTCCCAGAAGATGCCTGCTGTCGAGCGCCTCCAGCAGTGCCTCCTCGTCCAGAATCCCCCCTCGAGCCATGTTGACCACAATCGATCTCGACGGAAGTTTCATCAATTCGCGCCGACCGATCATCCCCGTGGTTTCATCAGTAAGAGGCGTGTGCACGGTCAGGACATTCGACTGCTCGATCAGGGAATCGAGGGAGGTTGCTTGTTGAACTCTCAAGGCTTCGAATCGTGACTGGGCTATGTAAGGATCATAGGCCAGGACATTCATTCCGAATGCTCTCGCCCGGGTCGCGATCTCCCCTCCGATGCGTCCCAACCCAACAATGCCGAGCGTTCTGCCCTTCAGCTCGGATCCGAGGAGGGCGGATCTGTCCCAACGTCCCGCGTGCATGGAAGTGTCCGCGCGTGCTATGTGCCGCAAAAGCGAGATCACCGTGCCGAAAAACAGCTCTACGACAGCGATGGTATTCCCCGCCGGAGCGTTGATCACGGCCACGCCCAGCGACGTCGCCGTGTCCAGCGCGATGTTGTCCACGCCAACCCCTGCTCGGCCTACCACCTTTAAGCGGCGGCCTTTCTCCAGGACATCGGCAGAAATCCGCGTTGCACTGCGGCCGACGATGGCGTCGTAGTTCCCGATTCGAGCGAGCAGCTCCTCTTTCGGCAGGGTTGGCACTTCATCGACGACGAGCTGAGGCTCGGCCAAGAGTAGTGCGACACCTTCGGCATCGATTTCATCGGTGACGAGAACGCGATAGGTCACTGTTCCTGAGCCGGTAGTTTGAGCGGGAAGGGAGCAAATTCAATATCGCTTGGCCAAGCTCAGCGCCACAAGCGAGGTCGCGAGACTACCGCCCAACCCAGCCCTTCCACGTTGTTTCGTCGGTACCAAGCGTGAGCTGGTTGGCATTTCTGACCAGGGGTATTCTGAGCAGAAGTGGTTCCTCGAAAAGTTTGTCCAGCCACCGGTCGTCTGAAAGTTGCGCATACCGGAGGCCTAGCTCCGCAAAACGCCTGGAATCTTTATCGATGAGTGATATTACCCCGAACTTTTGCGCGAACCTTCGCAATTCGCCCAGCGATGCGGGTCTCTCCATCAGATCGACGAAATGAGTCTTTATTCTCCGTTCCGAAAAAAAGCGCAGCGCGCTGCGCGTGTCAGCGCTTTTCTTGATTCCGAAAATCTGAACTTCCAAGACTCGTTCTCCTCTGCGTTTTCGAATCAAGCGTTGAGAGTGCCGTTGATTCCTTTCCGGTAGACCAATGCCGCGTGAGATAATGTATTCTCCCGCCTGGTGGATTCCCGGCGGTCATTTGCAGACGTTGTGGGGAAAACTGTTCAGACGACAACCACAGGCACCGACGATCGTAGAACGCTGGGATACTCCCGACGGCGATTTTCTGGACCTTTACCGTCTGCTCTCGGATCCGAGCGCGCCACGTCTTGTATTGCTCCACGGACTCGAGGGGAGCATTCGATCCCACTACGCACAGGGATTGCTCAACGAGGCAGCAGGGCGAGGCTGGGGTGCCGACCTGCTGATCTTTCGATCGTGCGGATCCGAGCTCAATCGAACGCGGCGGTTCTACCACTCTGGGGAAACCACGGACATCGCATTAGTCCTCGAAAAGATCGCGCGCGAGTTTCCGCTCGCTCCCCTTGGAATGGTGGGGGTATCACTAGGCGGGAATGTCCTTCTCAAGTTTCTGGGAGAGCGCGGCGGAAATCTGCCAAATCGCCTCAGGGCCGCTGCCGCGATTTCCGTCCCGTTCGACCTGGCTCGGTCATCCAAGCGGATCAACAGGGGGTTCTCCAGACTCTATCAGCGATTCTTCCTCGGCTCCCTGCGGAGGAAGGCACGAGAGAAAGCGCAGCGTTTTCCCGATCTGGCGGCAGTGGACAGAATCGCTTCGCTCAAAACCCTCGAGGAGTTCGACGATCTCATCACAGGCCCTTTGCATGGCTTCCAGGATGCCCAGGACTATTACGCCCAGTCGAGCTCACTGCCATTTTTGAAGGCTATTAGACTCAAAACATTACTAATTAGCGCTGTTGACGATCCGATGCTGCCGTCAGAGGTTCTGGACGAAGTCCGCGAAATAGCTGAAATGAACCCGGCTCTTGAAACAGATTTCGTCGGAAGGGGCGGTCACGCCGGTTTCATCACTGGCTCACTTCCGTGGCGGTCATTTTATTATGCGGAGTATCGGGTCGGTGAATTTTTCGCTGAACAGTTTGGGCAAGCCCCTAGTCCGTCAACGTTGACCGCACAAACGAGGGAGATGACATGAGCCGTTGGTATGCTGCACCAACTTTTCTTGCGACGCTCTCATGCGCCATTGTCGCCTGTACCACCAACAAGATGGTCTCGACAGCCGATTCACACGCGGCCGTTGATCATGGCATGGCGTCACCAACGTCATCATCGGTAGCCGTGCCTCAAATCCAGGGCTTGCCGCCAGATGCATCCGCGGCGCCGGCACGACTCAGCGCTTCGCCGCGACACGGTGAATGGGCCATGATTCGCACGGGCGACGGGGACAGCGTTCGAGCGTGGATCGTTTACCCGGAGAGAAGCACGAGAGCGCCAGTGATCGTCGTCGTGCATGAGATCTTCGGCCTGTCATCCTGGGTCCGTGGTGTGGCAGATCAATTGGCTGCCGACGGCTTCATCGCAATTGCTCCTGACCTCCTCACCATGAAGAATCTTCCGGACGGGCCCGACAGTGTGCTAGCTCCCCTCGCCACAGCCGCCATCAGGACGCTTGATCCTGCCAGGGTTCAAAGGCAACTCGATGCGGTGGGTCGGTACGGAATGTCGCTGCCTGCCGCAGAAAAAAAATACGGTATCGTCGGGTTTTGTTGGGGGGGCGGAGTTTCTTTTGCCCACGCCGTTCACTCCCCGTCGCTTGGAGCATCAGTCGTGTACTATGGTACATCGCCACCAGCCGCTGATCTCGCGTCTGTCCATGCACCCGTCCTGGGTCTGTATGGAGGTAGCGATGCGCGTGTAGATGCTACCATTTCCCCTGCGGACTCTGCGATGCGTGCTCTCAACCGCACATACGAGCACGTCGTTTATCCGGGAGCCGGTCACGGATTCCTCAGACAACAGTCGGGCATGGAAGGCGCCAACCTGGCTGCCGCTCGCACGGCATGGCCCGCTACTCTAGCGTGGTTCAGAAAATACCTCGGATCGTGACGCTTCCGCGTATCTGCCTGAATCAGGAAAAGGACTCACAGCGTTGACGATTCTCCGCATCTGTTTTCTAGGGGCGTTCATCGGCGGGCTCGTCGTGGCTGTGTTCGCGATGCTGCACGGAGTTGAGCACGCTCGAAGAAATAGATCGCGGGCGCCTTCGCCATTCTTCAACCTCCCGGTGATAGCGGCGTTTGCCGTCGGATTGGGTGCAGTCGGTTACCTCCTCGCATCTCGCAGCACGCTTCCGGCATGGGGAGTTTTGTTGATCGCCATAGGGGGCGGGGCGCTTGCGATAAGCGGAATGATCGCGCTGCTGGCCCGCTGGGCACTCCGTGGAACGCGAGTGGCTCCCGGTGAGGGCGACGAGATTCAGGGCCAGCTCGCCATAGTCTCTAGAGAGATTTCGGGGGCTGGGACCGGCGAGATCTCATACGAGCTGTCGGGGAAACACGTGTCGATGCCTGCGCGCGCGTTGAGCGAGAAGCTTGTGCTCGTGGGCGCCGATGTAGTGATCGACAGAATAGAGAACGGCGTTGCGTTCGTCGAAGAATGGGCGGCGGTGGAGCAGCGTCTCTAGCTTCGGCGAGTTTTTGCGCCCCTTGCGTATAGAATCAGCCATTCCGGCCAGTTCCCACTCATGTCGAAGAAATCGTCGAAGTAAACGAGCCCGTTTTGTTCCAGGTCGCTGATTAACGTGGGCAAGGCATCGTCCGAAGGGAGTGGACCGACGAGAATCAGTCCGTCCTCTACACGAAATTCGTCGGCAGTCAGGTTGTACCGCTCATCGATGGCGGAACGTGCTATTCCGCTGGCCTCGAACGCACTCTGACGAATCAAGATCACGGCGTTATCCTGAGGCAGCTCAAGTGGCATATTTATGTTCGATTAGAGACTAACTAAAGGGATCGACTTCCGGACTGCTTATCTTAATGTATGTCCCATTTGCGCGATTTCGAGGCAGAATTCGATGTGATTGTCATCGGCGGCGGCCACGCCGGAACCGAGGCAGCCGCTGCTGCTGCGCGACTCGGCTCCACAGTCGCGCTCATCACCAGCGCTCTCGAAACTATCGGTCAAATGTCCTGCAACCCGGCGATTGGCGGGATCGCCAAAGGCACAGTTGTCCGTGAAGTGGATGCGCTCGGCGGAATCATGGGAAGGGCCACCGATCTGGCGATGGTACAATTCCGCATGCTCAACCGTAGCAAGGGACCCGCGGTGTGGGCACCACGTGCACAGTGTGATCGCGGACTATACCGACGCTTCGTAAGAGGCCTTCTCGAAGCGCACAGGGAAATCCAGACCGTTCAAGGCACTGTCGCCCGCCTCGTGCTGGATACCGAGGGACGGCGTGTATTGGGTGTAGAGACGCTTGAAGGGCGACGTTTTGGGGCGAAGGCGGTGGTCATCACCACCGGCACCTTTCTCCGAGGGCGAATTCACATTGGTACTACGACCCACCTCTCGGGTGGGCGAGCAGGTGAAAGCGCCACAACGCATCTCGCGGAGCAGCTCGAGGAAGCGGGGCTGACAGTCGCCAGATTCAAGACCGGAACTCCGCCGCGCATTGATGGTCGGTCGGTTGATTTTTCCCAGCTGGAGCGACAGGAAAGCGAAATAGAACAATTCGACTACTCGTGGTCCCACTTCTGGCCAAATGGGCGGCGAAGTGGCTCGGACACCCGACATCCGGCACAGATGCCGTGTTGGATTACCTATCTCGAATCGATGGGAAAGCACATCGTCCAGCAGAACATCGCCAAATCCGCGATGTATGGGGGCGCGATCTCCTCGCGTGGGCCGCGATACTGTCCGTCCGTGGAGGACAAGATTGTGAAATTCCCCGCCGCTGACCGGCACCAGCTTTTCCTCGAGCCTGAAGGCCACGACACTACGGAGCTTTACGTTAACGGACTGTCGACCTCGCTTCCGGCGTCTGTGCAGCTCGAGATACTGCGATCGGTGCGCGGTCTTTCCAGCGTCAGAATGAATCGCGCTGGGTATGCAATTGAATACGATTATTACCCTCCAACGCAGCTCGATGCATCTCTGCAGGTAAAAGTGATCGGCGGGCTGTACTTTGCCGGCCAGATCAACGGTACCACGGGCTACGAGGAGGCTGCTGGCCAGGGAGCCGTCGCTGGATTGAACGCGGCGTTGGCGACCCAGAAGCGAGACGCGCTTACACTCGGCAGGGAAACCTCCTATATCGGCGTTCTGGTTGACGATCTGGTCACACGTGGAGTCGACGAGCCCTACCGGCTCTTTACCTCTCGCTCCGAGTTCAGGCTCACGGTGCGACAGGACAATGCGCTGAGACGACTCGGCGCGATCGGACTCGAGCTCGGCCTTTACTCACACGAGGAAAGACAAATTCTTCGAATGCGACTGGACGATGAGGATTCCGCCGTTCGCCTCGCGGAAACTGTGACAATACAGCCGGAACAGGCAGAGCCAATTCTGACGGGGGCTGGCAGCTCACAGCTTTCACAGGCTGTAAAGATCGTGGATGTCGCGCGTCGTCAGAATGTGCCGCTCAAGGCATTGCTCCGCGCAGTCGGGGCGGGCAACGAACTCGCCGACGAGGCAGTGATCACAGCTGACCTCGAGATCAAATACGCTGGCTATTTTGAACGAGAAAGAGTACAAGCTGACCGAATGCGTCGTATGGGTGGTTTTTCCCTGGACGCAGATCTGGAGTATGTGGATATGCATTCTCTTTCATTCGAGGCAAGACAGAAACTCGCGAGCGTCAGGCCGCGATCTCTCGCACAGGCAGCGAGAATTTCAGGTGTCAGCCCCAATGATCTGCAGAATCTGGTTATCGAAATCGAACGCCGCAAAAGAGCTGCTGCTACGCTGTAGTCGCCTCGAGCCTGTTCGTGCTCCACTGGATCAGCAAGACCGCGGCAGCGATTAGCACACCTCCGACCAGTGTCGTAACCGGCAGCTGATTTCCCAGCACCGCGAAACCCAGAATCGCCGTAAAGAATGGTTCCACGGTTGCGATAATCGCGGTCCTTACCGGTCCGAGAACCGACAGACCCTTGATCAGCGTAGAAAACGCGATCACAGTCGACACGAGCGCCAGAAGAAAAATGTTCGACCACACAGCAATGCCCGTAGGCAGATAAAGCTTGCCCGTCAGAAGCGCGCCGATAACGAAGGTCACTGCGGCTCCGGATATCAGCATGAAGGTACAAACCAGAGCGGGCATATCTCGTTGAAAGTGCCCCAGAGATGGCAGGTACGCCGAGTAGAGCAGCGCTGAGACGAGAGCGAGAATTACACCCGTTGGATTCAGACTACCGGTTGTGGAGGTGCCGACCATCACCATTACTCCGACAAGCGCGAGACCCAGTGAAACGACCCGGATAGGCGTGAGGGGTTCAGTCTTTCGCGCCGCGGCAAGAAGCGCGACCCAGGCGGGATAGGTGTAAAAAAGAAACGCGAGTGGCCCTACCGAAATGAATTCGAGAGCATACAGACTGAGATAAGTGATCAGTGCCTGGCCGCAGCCACCGATCACCAGTAGTTGGAAGGTTCGCCTCCGCGGGACTGCCCGAAGCTGTCCGCTCCCAATTAGTCCAAACAGGAGAAACGCGCCCAGCACATAGCGCAAAGCCATTGCTGTCACCAACGGCACTCCGGAGCTCGTAAGAAGAACGGTGAGCACGGAGATCGATCCGAAGCTGAGTGCCGACACGACGATCAGCAGCGTGGCGCCACTCACTGAACGACCTGGGCTGTTCATCGGGGCAATGTAGCGTCGGCTGATGAAACGTAGCCATTTTGAACGTCCGCATTCTTCAGGAAATATCTCGCGTGACATCACCGACACTGACCGACAAGGCCGTTGCTGTTCCAAAAACAACGGATGATGAGTTCACGGATCTCGGTTTCGGCACCGAGGTGGCGAGAAACGCACAACGGCGATTACTGAATCGAGATGGCAGCTTCAATGTAGTTCGTGAGGGGCTCAATCCACTTTCGTCGATGAGTCTCTACCACTGGCTGCTCACTATCTCATGGCCAAGGTTTCTCGGCTTCATTACTTGCTCGTATTTTCTCGTTAATGCTCTGTTCGCGTTTGCATTTCTGTTGTGCGGACCGGATGCGCTGCAATCAAGCTCGGGGAGTTTTGCGACGCACTCGTTTTCTCAGGCATTCTTTTTCAGCGTGGATACGTTTGCTACCATCGGATACGGGAATATCATCCCGATTGGGTTGGCCGCGAATACGCTCGTTGCGATCGAAGCACTCGTCTACATTCTTGGAATTGCACTCGTTACAGGAGTCGTCTTCAATCGATTTTCGCGGCCTTCCGCGCGCATCATCTATAGCCGCAATGCAATCGTGGCTCCTTATCGAGAGCAAAGTGCGCTCGAATTCCGAATCGCTAACGCGAGAAGCAGCCAGCTTATCGAAGTGCAGATCCAGGTCATTCTCACCAAGATCGAACGCAGTAACGGAGTCGTTCTGCGCAAGTTCTACGACTTGAATCTTGAGCGCCATCGCGTAGTGTTCTTTGCGCTTAGCTGGACCGTCGTTCATCCGATCGACTCGAACAGCCCCATGCGAGGGTTGACGCGACAGGATCTTCTCGACGCAGACGCTGAGATCCTGATCCTCCTGACTGGAACCGACGAGACCCTCTCGCAGACTGTGCACTCACGGTCTTCGTACAAAGCAGACGAAATCGTATGGGGCGCGAAATTCGCAAACATGTTCATGCGGACCGAAGCCGAGGGCATCATCGGCATGAACGTAAGTCGCATTCACGACATCGAAGCGGTTTTCACATGAGTCGTAGTGTGCAACTGGCCGAGGATCTGACGTCTAAGGTGGAACCCACCAGAGGATTAAACCCATGAGGCAAGCCTTAATAACGACTGTCTGTGCAATTTTAGCGCCAGTATCAGCGCATGCGCAGAACATTAGCACGCCAGCATGGCAGGTATCGCAGATATCTGTGGTTGGTAGAGGAGAAATAAAAGTATCGCCTGATCGCGCAACCATTCAGGTAAGTGTGCAGACTCGAGCACCGACAGCTGCCGTTGCTGCCACCGAAAACGCGGCCAAGCAACAGTCGGTGCTGACAGCGCTGAAAGCTCTAGGACTCGGAGCTGACCAGCTATCGACAATCAATTACAACGTTTATCCGGAACAGCGCTACGAGCAGGGCAAGGATCCGGTCATCATTGCCTACAATGTGACCAACACAATTCTCGTCGATGTTCGAAAGCTCAGCCAGGTAGGTCCGGTGATAGACGCCGCATTGGCGCACGGTGCGAACATGATTACTTCTCTGCAGTTCTACGCTTCCAACACTGAAGTCGCACGACGAAGCGCCATCGCTTCTGCGATCGAGGTGGCGCGGGCCGATGCTGAAACCGCCGCTCGGGCGGCGCACGGAACCTTGGGGTCGCTTCTCGAAATAAGTATCGGATCCTACTCTCCGCCTCCGCCGCATCCGATGATGATGGCGCGCACCTTGGCCGCCGGTGCGGCACAGGCTGACACCCCGATTAATCCAGGCGACGAGACACTTTCTGTCGAGGTCAGCACTCGCTGGCGATTCCTCGCCGTACAGTAAGCGTTTCCACGTGGAATTATCCAAGTGTTCCACGTGGAAACACTCTGCCTCGCGGGGTAGATTAGGCGTCACACTCTCAATAGACATTACGTGGCGCGAATTCTCGCAATTGCCAATCAGAAGGGCGGGGTTGGAAAAACCACCACAGCCGTCAACCTCGCTGCCAGCCTCGCTGCCGCAGAGCAACGAACATTGCTCATTGATGCCGACCCCCAAGGCAACGCGACGAGTGGAGTAGGTCTTCAGAAGGAGAGCATCCCACTCTCCTTGTACGACGTCCTGGTCGGGAATTCCGATATGGGTTCAGCGCGCCAGCGGAGAATTCAGTTCGAGAAATTGGACGTAGTCGGAGCAACGCCCGATCTGGCTGCGGCAGAGGTCGAGCTGATTGACAGGTCCGATCGTGACCACGTGATGCGGCAATCTGTGGAGTCCCTCCGTTCCGAATACGAATACGTGATCATAGACTGCCCTCCCTCGCTGGGTCTGATCACCATTAACATGCTCGCTGCGGCCGATGCTCTGTTGATTCCTGTCCAGTGCGAATACTACGCACTGGAGGGTTTGTCTCAACTCCTGAACACCATTCACCGCGTTCAGCACAGCGCGAACGAAACGCTTGGAATCGACGGCGTGTTGCTGACGATGTATGACTCTCGCCTGAACCTCTCGAGACAAGTCGCCGAGGATGCCCGGGAGTATTTCGGACCGAAAGTGTTCAACAGCGTGGTACCACGAAATGTCCGCTTGGCGGAGGCACCGAGTTTCGGCAAGCCGATCATTCTCTACGACGCCGCGTCCGTCGGAGCACAGGCCTATATGAACGTCGCGAAGGAGCTCATCGAACGAACTGAGCAAGGAGACAATGGTGGCCGCTGAGAAAACGCCAAGACGGTTGGGCAGGGGGCTCGAAGCTCTTCTCGGCACAGGTGGGGGATTGGCATCGAGCGATGAAGGGGCTTTGAAGTCGATACCCGTCGCTCAGATTGCTCGAAACCCATTTCAGCCACGAACGGAGTTCAACCCCGACGAGCTTCAAGAGTTGGAGGAGAGCATCAAGGCCAGCGGGCTCCTTCAGCCAATAACCGTACGTCGGCGGCCGGGAAAGAACGGGTTCGAGTTGATCGCCGGCGAACGACGGCTTCGTGCAGCAACGAAACTCGGCTGGAAAGAAATTCCCGCAATCATAAAAGAGATCGACGACAAAACGCTCCTGACATTTGCTCTCGTCGAGAATCTTCAGCGGGCTGACCTCAATCCCATCGAAGAAGGGGAGGGCTACCATAGGCTCTCCCACGAATTTGGTCTTACTCAGCAGCAAATCGCTGAGACGGTGGGTAAGGATCGAACGACCATTGCGAATATGCTACGCGTGTTGCAGTTGCCGATTGCCGTTAGACAGCTGCTCCAGGCAGGCAAGCTGTCGATGGGACACGCGAAGGTCCTCCTGGGACTAGACGATCAGACCAAGATTGCGAGCTTGGCCAACGAGATCATAAGAGATGGACTGACGATTAGGGAACTCGAACAAAAGCTCCGACAGCTTGCGATAGGTCAGATCCCAAAAAAGGCGGGCAGGCCGAGGAGTGTTGATCGCTTATCTCCCGAAGCAAAGCAGATTCAAGAACGACTCCGAAGGTTCCTTCAGACTGACGTAACGCTGAACATTGGACGAAATAGCCGGGGCACCCTTACCTTCCATTTCTATTCAACCGACGATCTTGAGAGGCTACTCGAGCTCATGCACGTTCCCGACTAATCAACATGGTTGTCAACCTAAGGCCTAACTCGTTGTCGCCTAAGTGGTTAGCTTGTCTGAACTCTGTGGAGCACTGGAGTTGTCCACACAAATATGCATTGGTATGACGGCATCCTTGGCAACCATCGGAGAGTACGTGGACACGCTGTTAGCCAGCGCGACTACGGGCGACTACCCCAATGCGCTCAACGGAATTCAGCTTGAGAATCAATCACCCATAAAAGGCCTCGCAGCGGCAGTGGATTTCTCCTCCCGCGCAATTGCGGGGGCAATTGCGACAAATTCCAATCTCCTCCTCGTTCATCACGGAATGTTCTGGAGTGGTCCCGAGCGGTTGATCGACGCGCACTATAGGCGAGTACAAAGACTCATCAAGGCAGACATCGCGGTTTACTCCTCCCACCTTCCGCTCGATCGGCATCCAACGCTCGGAAACAACGTGCTTCTGGCAAAAGAGTTGGGCCTCCAGCCGACCGGGAGTTTTGCTCGGTTTGAAAACTTTTTCATCGGATTAAGTGGAGAAAGCGATATCGAGACTTCGGAGCTCGTTGGGCGTGCCCGTAAATTCGCAGCCGGCCACGGTGGAGATGTGAGAGTGTCACCATCCGAGGAAGGGCGACGGACAAAGCGATGGGCGATTTGCACAGGCGCGGGAGCTTCCAGCGATACCATCAGAGAGGCGATCACGACAGGAGTTGATACGCTGATTGTTGGGGAAGGCCCTCACTGGACCGCCGTGCACGCCGATGAAAATGATCTCGTCATCATTTACGCGGGTCACTACGCCACGGAGACACTCGGTGTTCGAGCACTTGCTCAACATCTCGGCGAAAAATTCCATCTGCCCTGGCACTTCGTCAGTGCGCCAACAGGTCTGTGACCTGCGTCGTTACAGTCAGCAATCCGTGTAGGCGCTTCTCCACGTGTAGCGCCAACGGCCGGGCCCAACGCGCTCGATGAACCCGAGCTGCGTCCCTTCCTCCGACTCAACGTTGACGATTACCGCAGGACGCTTCGACACCCCGATCTCTACCGCGGCGAGAACCTCTGTCGCCTGCATAGTTTCTTCAGCGCCGGCGATTCGATTGAAGTATCCGACGGAGTATTTACCCGTTGTGCCGATTGGGCGTTCTCCGATCAGAAAAATGTCCTCAATTCGAGGATTGGCTTCCTCATTCAGCGAACGCACAATGTCGGCAATTACGACTTCCACGGAATCGAGGCGAAATGTGTAGGCCGATCGCACTCTGAAGGGTAATCTTCTGAATACCGGATCCGCGGAAACCGGAAGGGTGGCTGCGCTTTGAGCGAGAGAGGCCACGAGAGCGGCTGAATCCGCGCTAGACAGTGATTCGATTGAATCGAGCGCAACTGCTTTTACGTTCCCGCGCAACAAACCAACACGCCAGTTTGTGTGCGCGGATTGTACTTTCGCAGCAGGCCACGCGTTGCAATCTCGCTGCCCGTTGGCGGTCGTGGTCAGCGTCACGACCGTGCTGAAATCGACGTTGCCGCTCCGACCAAACAAGTCGAACACAAGGCCGGAGAGAGACGGCGCAATCCCCTGAACTTCTTCCATCGTGCTATCGGTGACTTCGGGAAGCACTAACGCCGCGCTATCGGATCCGCTGCCCACTGACACCAGCATCACCGGACCGGCATTGACGTTCCAGTTTGTGTTGCTGATTGGTCCAAGAGAAAAAACCGGAGGGAGGGATCCTCGAGACAATTCGGAATCTTTGCGCGAACTGTCTCGGCAGCCTAGCGCAAAAACGAGAGGAAGAATCATCCTGCCGGGACTCACCAGACAAACCCCATATTGCTAAATCTGCGCGCAGCGACACCCAGCGTCGAGGGTACGTAGCGGGAGCTACGTCACTCTACGTATTTGGGCGCCAGATTAAGCGATGTAGAATTCGTGGTTTGGGACTCTGACGCGAGGAAAGCATGAACTCAGTGGCCGCAGCAGTGCGCAACCCAACGTCCAGCGATTCTGGCCTCGTAATGAACGGTGATTTCAACCCACCGATGGCGCCCGCGAGAGAGCGATTGAGCTGGGCGCTGTACGATTTCGCCAATACGGTTTTCTCGATGAATATCGCCACGCTCTACTTCGCCGCATGGCTGGTTGGAGATCTGGGTCACTCCAATACGTTGTACGCCACTGTAAACGGAATTGCATCGGCGCTGGTCGTGGTTTCTATTCCCCTGTTCGGGGCTATTTCCGACGCGACGCAGAGACGAAAGCCCTGGGTTGTCGGATTTACGCTCATCGCATGCGCTTCCACAGTGCTGATTGCAGTTCTCGGCCAGACGGGGCTGCCCCTCGTTGGGGAAGGAATTGTGGGCACCCCCTCTTCGACTTTCCTCAGTCCGAGTGTTGCCTTGTTCGGAGTACTCGCCGCTTTTACCATCGCCAATTACACATATCAGGGCGCGCAGCCTTTCTACAACGCGATGCTCCCCGAGCTCGTTCCGGTAAATCACAGAGGACGTCTCTCCGGCATGGGCGCGGCGTTCGGCTACGTCGGCTCCATCGTCGGTGTTCTGCTGACGTTTCCCTTCTTCACGGGATCATTGCCGATTTTGGGGGCACTTCCCGACCACGTGGTCACCTTCCTGCGAAGTGCCGTTCCGTTTACCGCCCACGGTGGACGCGTCTCAACTTTTGTTCCGACAGCAGTCCTTTTTCTCCTCTTCTCGCTCCCACTGGCTTTTTTTTGCCGCGATCACAATGTGGCGCGAGGAAAGAAGCACGTTGCATGGCGCGATGCGTTCCATGACGTCCGTCTCACGCTAAAGGAGGCGAAGAAGTACCCGGGAACGATGCGATTCATTCTCACATCCTTCTTATATCAGGATGCGATGGGAACGATCATCGCCAACATGGCGCTCTACGCGATCTTCGCGATGGGATTTCGAAAGGGTTCGGAAGCAACGCTGTTTGTGATCCTCACCATTCCAGCAGTAATCGGAAGTTATGGCATCGGCCGGTTGGTCGACCGCTTCGGGCCCAAGAGAACTCTCTCTTGGGTGCTTGCTGGCTGGATAGTACTTCTCGTTGCAATGATCGTTGTGCCGACCAGAAACGCGTTCTGGATTGTTGGGGCATCCATAGGTCTTATCTACGGCGGTGTGGCTACGGCTGAGCGGCCCTTACTCCTCAGTCTCGTGCCTGATGTCGAAGCTGGGCGCTTCTTCAGCTTAATGGTTCTTTCGTCAAGGGCTGCGGCCGTCGTAGGACCGTTCATCTGGGCTTTTGCCGTCGACGGTCTGACTTCGTCCATGGGTGTCGGGTTTGCGTACAGAGCTGGAGTAGGAACGGTTGCCATCGGAATGAGTTTGGCGCTCCTGATGTTGCACGGAGTTCCCGACAACTTCGTCAAGTCGGGCCAATCGAAATGATCTACGGAGCGTTACGGTGGATCGCCGGCATCGCACTGCACTGGTTCTATCGCGATATCCGAGTCGTGGGAAAGAATCGCATTCCCGCAACCGGTCCATTGCTCATTGCCGTCAATCACCAAAACGCACTTGTGGATTCTTTGATAGTCGGTTGGCTGGCGCCGCGTCGTATAACCATGACCGCCAAAGCAACGCTTGCTGAAAATCCTCTCATTTCGCTGGGTTTCAGAATGATGCACGTGGTGCCGCTCCGCAGGATGAGTGATGAGTCTCGGAATACTGGCCATCTGCCGCTCGACAGATCACGCAACTCGGAAGCTTTTCGGGAAATCCTTGAAGTCCTTCGCCAAAAGGGCGCGGTGTTGATATTCCCTGAAGGGAAGAGCCACAACGAATCGGGGCTCGAGCCTTTGAAGACTGGCCTGGCGCGTCTTGCGCTCCAGGCCCGGGACGAGAGCGGACTGACAGGGCTCAGGATTCTTCCTCTCGGACTCGTTTTCCAAAACAAGGGCGTGCCCGGCACGATCGTAGGGGTGCGTGTCGCAGAACTGCTCGACATGGATACCTGGCCCGACAGTGATCGCGTAAATCTGACAAGGGAAATCGCCGATCGCTTGCGGGCAGTCTCTCAAGAGGCGGAGCTACCACCGGAGCAGGTCGGACGCGAAGAGGCAGAAATGAGCACGCTTCGCGAAAGAATTATTTCCTGCGTGGCGTGGTGGGGTCGACTTACGCACGAGTTGCCGATAAGGGTCGCCAGGAGTCTCGCCATAAATCGCAGCACGAGCGCTGATGAGCCAGCGATGCTTACGATCATGTTTGGAATTGGCTTGGTACTCCTCACATACGTCATCCATCTCACCATCGTCGGTGTGATTACTCACTCCGTGTTGGCCGATGGAGTTTATCTCGCGGGGCTGCTGGGCGGCGCCTACTGGGCGGCTTTTGAGCGGCATCCGCGACAATGCTAGCCGGCTAGAGCTTCGTCTCCAACCAGTTTTGGCCGACTCCCAGGTCGACAACGAGCGGCACCGACAATTCCGCGGCGTGTTCCATCTCGTACTTCACCAGCTTTTTCACCTGTTCGAGCTCTTCCGGCAGAACTTCGAAGACGAGCTCATCGTGGACCTGAAGAAGCATTTTGCTCCTCAATTGCCCACTTCTGAGCGCATCATCGATCCTGATCATTGCGATCTTGATGAGATCTGCCGCTGAGCCCTGAATGGGAGAATTCGCCGCGGTTCTTTCGCCAAAGGCCCTGATGTTGAAGTTTCGCTCACGCAGCTCCGGGATATAGCGCCGCCGTCCAAATATTGTTTGGACGTACCCGTGCTCCCTGGCAAATGCCACCATAGAATCGAGATAGTTCCTCACGCCCTGAAATCTCTCGAAATAGCGAGCGATGAACTCCTTTGCTTCTGCGTGCTCGATGCCGAGCTGAAGTGAAAGGGCGCGGGGTCCCTGTCCGTAGATGGTGGCGAAATTTATAGTCTTCGCGCGAGCTCGCATCGTGCTCGTCACTTCGGCAACGGGGACGTCAAAGATCACGGCCGCTGTCTGTCGATGGATGTCTCCACCGGCCTGAAAGGCTTCCACAAAAGCCACATCGCGCGACAGATGAGCGAGGAGTCGAAGCTCGATCTGAGAATAGTCCGCAGCGAGCAGCGTCCAGCCAGCACGTGGAATGAAGCCACGTCTGATATCCTTACCCAGCTCCCGCCGAATAGGAATGTTCTGGAGATTCGGATCGCTGGAGGAGAGTCGTCCCGTGCTGGCGACCGTTTGATTGAACGATGTGTGTAATCTGCCTGTCTTGGGATTCACTAGGCGTGGCAGCGCATCCAGGTACGTACTCTCGAGTTTCGCCAATTCCCGGTATTCCATGAGAAGTGTCGGCAACTCATGCCCCTGTTCGGCAAGCTCTGTCAAAACACTGGCGTCGGTCGATGGGCCGGTGCTGGTCTTCTTGATTATCGGCAGATTCAATTTGCCGAATAGAATCTCTCGCAGCTGGAGATTCGAGTTGATGTTGAATTCCGTTCCAGCAACCTCGTAAATACGCTTCTCCACTGCTTCACGCTCTGCCTGAAAGCGCTGTTTCAACGAGGAGAACCAGGGCAGGTCGATTGCAATCCCGTTCCATTCCATCTCTGCCAAAACATCCACCAGCGGGATCTCCACGCCGTCGAGAAGGCGTGTCAGCTCGTGTGATTCGAGCTGGGGTACAAAGATTTTCCGCAACCGAAGGGTCATGTCGGCGTCTTCGCATGAGTAGTCACGTGCCGCCTCCACCGGACATTCATCAAACGGAATGGCCGAACGGCCCTTTCCACAAAGGTCGGCATAGGACGTCATGGTATGATCAAGAAACTCCAATGCCAGAACGTCGAGTCCATGTGATCGCCTGCCGGGATCCAGTACGTAACTCGCCAACATTGTGTCAAAATCGAGTCCGGCCAGACTCACGCCGGCGCTCCGCAATATGAGCTTGTCGTATTTCGCATTCTGGGCCGTTTTGCGAATGACGGGATCCTCGAGCAGCCTCCGCAATGGTTCCATTTCAGCCGAGCCGAGCGAAGGAAGATTGCGCACGTTCGAGGGCCTTGGATTGCGCAACATCTTCGCGGCTATACCCAGTGAATCGCTAACGCTCTTCTTTTTGGGACTCTGATCAGGGAAGACTTCATCGCCACCACGAATCAATCCGCGGTCTTCCGGCGCATCGGTGGCAGATCGATCGCCCGGCGCATCGATCAGCAGCTCACCCTGACCTGCCTGAAACACAGTATGACGAAGCGGGAAGTAATACGCCTCACCCTCGCCAACGGCGATCGCAATCGAGATCAGTGACGAGCGCAAAGCATCCGCCATCTGCGGGTTGTCTCGATCTACCAACGTCTCGGTGTCCAGAGATATCAGCTTCGAATCTCTCGCGCGGGCTATGGCGTGACGCAACCCTTCAATGGTATCGACAGTTACGTAGCTGACTTCTTGCTTTGATTTCTGTTGGTCGGCTGGGGCCTGTACTGCCATGTCCTTGGCAAGCGCGTGGAACTCCAGTTCGAGAAACAAATCTCTTAGCCGCTCATAGTCGGGCTCTTTTACTTTCAAGGACTCGAGATTGAGCGCAACCGCAAGATCGTCGCGAATCGTTACTAATTCTTTGGACAAGCGGGCATTTTCGGCGTGCTCAAGGAGCGCCTCACGTGGGCGCTTCTTGGTAATCTCACCCGCGTGCTCGAGAATCGACTCGAGGTGCCCGTACTGTTTGACCAGTTCGGTGGCGGTCTTATCCCCTATGCCTCGCACTCCTGGAATGTTGTCCGAGGAATCTCCGACCAGGGCTAGGTAATCGGTAACGAATTCGGGGGCGACTCCGAGCCTCTCCTCGGCGTTCTCGGTTCCGACCCAGTGCTCTTCGACATTGGCGGGGCCACCGCGACCGGGATTGAGTAGCCACACCCCGGGTTTAACCAGCTGCTGAAAATCCTTGTCCCCCGAGACAACCACCACATTCACCCCGGCGTCGACACTTTTTGAAACTAGTGTCCCTATGACGTCATCGGCCTCGTACCCGGGAAGAGTGAGGATGGGGATACGATAGGCATCGATCATTTCCCGAATTCGCTCCATTCCGCTGTCGAAATCTGACTGAAGCTCCTCGGTCAGCTTTTCGCGAGTGGCCTTATAGGCCGGATACCGCTCATGTCGAAAGGAGAGACCAGAGTCATGCACCCAACCCAGGTATTCCGGCTGATGTTTGGTAATGAGCCTCTGTAGAAAGTTGGCAATGCCCCAGCTCGCCGAAGTATTCTCCCCCTTGCTCGTCGTGAGAGGCCGCGAGATGAGGGCAAAGAAGGCGCGATAGATGAGGGCGTATCCATCGACGAGGAACAGCCGCGGGCTTTCCGGACCTTTCATCAACGCAATATAAAACGCCCTCGCCTATGAGGAGCGAGAGCGTTTTCTCAACCGGTGACTGGCGAACTAGCGCTGACGGCGGGAAGAGAGCGAAAGAAATTCAGTCTGGCTTGGTCGGGTTAATCTCCAGCCGCCGGTATCTTCGTAAAACACGAGCTGAGAGTTGTACTGCCGATATTGCCAGATCTGCAGTCGAGCGGTCGAAGCCATCTGTGTCGTCGAAAATTGCTGATTTACGTTCCGCTCGAATATCTGATCCGGCTCTCCGAGCGCTACGAAAACCATGCCTCGGTCAGATAGCCATCCTGGATTCCGATCCATTCGAAAATGTGCATTGGCCTCCCGAATCCGGCCAAAATAGGCCTGCATCTCTTCATTTGTCGGCGTCTCGGGAATGGGGTCAGTTGCGCGGAGGAACTCAGCCCAAACTGTCGCACGTCTTTCCAGAGGAGCCGCTCGGAGGGCACTGAGTCGCGAAGGAGTCCCGAAAAAGCGAAGGTATCCGAGCATGTCCTCGAACGACATGAGCGGAATGTCCTCACCGAAAGTTACAAACAGCGGCACTCCGACACTGTCTGCGGCGGGCGCATCGCGACGCGTGAAAAACACCCTCGCGATTCCGACTCCAACGTTAGAAATCGGAACGTTCACGATTCCGTTGAACAGAGAGCCGTTGCGCGCGAGCATCGTAGAATCGCGCCATGTTTGCGCTCCTTTGTCATTTCGCACGACGAAAACCACGGGTAGGCGGGTCCCCTGGCCATAGCCTTCAACGTAGATCGCCACCGTGCTGTCACGGCCGAATACAGCGCTGGACCGAGGGCTGGCCAACAGGCGAGGAGCCGAATCCAGGAGGGACCGGCCGCTCGCTTCGTATACGATCGTTGGAGTGGATAGGCGCCCCGTACCGAGCGAAGGCACCGAGAGGGTGGCGTCCTGAGTTGCCGCACGGGAGCCGCCGACATCACGAACCGTAGCCGACAGGTTGTAGACACCGGGGGCGACGTGGAAATAGTGTTGAAAGATTACGCTCTCATCAGTTCTGTTGGTCTCTCTAAATGAGCCGACCCGAACTATTTCCATCACGCTTACGCTTGCAGCTTCGACTCCTCCGCGATTCAGTGTAAGTCTCACTTCATAGGGAGCCCGGTACTTATCGCCCTCTCTCGAGAAGGTGAGTGCACGATTCGGTATGGAGATACTTGCCAGGACTAGCGTCGTATCGAGCTTGCCGGTGGCAAACGACGATATACTGCCGACAAAGGCAAGCGGATCTGGAGCAGCCAGTAGGCCGATCTGTCGATAGATCTCGCTTACATCCGGCGTGGCAATCCCTTCAGCCGGGAGGACGCGTGGATTTGGCTGGCCACTGGAGCCAGATCCCGCAGAGCTGCAGGCGGCGATAATGGTCGAGGCCACAAGCACCGTCAGGCTTGCGGAGTACTTTTTGGCAGTCAGCATGAGTGGTTATTACCCTATCCGGTTCCGCGAGTTTCTGTTAGCTTCGCGGCGTGTCTCGAGAACAGATGGTCGGCACTTCCGTGGCTGGCTATGACATCCAGAAGGAAGTCGGCGAGGGCGGAACCTCCGCCGTATACCTCGCCAAACACCCGAATCATGGCACCGTTGCTCTCAAAGTGCTACGGGAGAAGCTGCGCCAGGATACTACGGCCGTGGCTCGGTTTGTACGAGAGGCAAAGTACGGCGCCAGGGTAAAGCACCCCAACGTCGTCGATACGATCGAGATCGGCCGAGCCGAGAATGGCCTCCATTTTCTCGCAATCGAGTGGGCTGCTGGAGAGATTCTCGAGAGATACGCAAAGCAGCACGCGCCGCTCCCTATTGACGAAGTCTCAACCATCGTGTCGCAAATTGCCTCAGGAGTACAGGCGGCTCACGATGCGGGGATAGTACATCGCGACTTGAAGCCGGAAAACGTGATGTACGACGCAACGACGCGCTTAGTGAAGCTTCTGGATTTCGGGATTGCAACTGATACTCAGGCTTCTGGTGATGAGCGTCTGACTCGCGCCGGGTTCTTTGTTGGAACCCTCATGTACATCGCTCCCGAAGCATTGTCAGGGGAAATCGTCACTGTCGCGGCGGATCAGTACAGTCTCGCGACGATAGCCTACTATCTCCTCACGCGTAGTCTACCGTATACGGCGAAAGCGCCTCGGGAAATGTTCACCCAGCTTCTCACGATGCCTCCGATTCCCCTAAAGGACGCGGTAGAAGGCAGATTTGACTTCACGCCCCAGATCGATGCTGTCGTGATGCGGGCGTTGTCACGGTCTCCGATGGATCGTTATGCAAGCGTCATTGCCTTCGCGGATGCTTTCTCGACGGCAGCTCGCATTCCTCCCGATCAGCCCAAAATGCTGGACAAGTTCAAGGGCCTACTTAGGCGTAGCCGATAGATCGCTGGGATCCACCGGAAGCCAGAGCGTAAAGGTAGACCCTTTCCCAGGCTCGCTCTCCAACTCTACCATTCCGCCAATGAGGCTCGCGAGCCTGCGAGAAATCGCCAGCCCGAGTCCTGTGCCACGCTCAGCAGAATTCGCCCGGGGGCCGGCATCGACCTGCTCAAACTCTTCGAAGATTCGGGTTTGATCGGCCGGATGGATTCCTATTCCGGAATCGATAACCTGAATTCCTATCCACGGATTGCTCGGGTAGGCCGCACGCTCCGACGAAGAAGAGCCGCTGTCAGGCAGCGAATCGACAAAGCGAGTTCGAATGACGATACTCCCTTCATTCGTGTACTTTACGGCGTTACCGAGGAGATTGACGAGAATCTGTCGCAAGTGCGTTGGATCCGTTCTGATACGAGGCAATGCGGCGCCCATGACGAGGGACAGGCTGAGCCCTTTCTCACTGACCAGGGATTCGATCTCGCTCGCGACATCGAGAACGAATGGTCGCAAGTCCATGGTCTCCGTGTGAATCTCGAGACGACCTGCGGCCATTTTTGCCAGGTCGAGAACCTGGTCCACCAGGTGACGAAGGTGGTTGGCCGACGCTTCAATGCGCTCGACCGGCTTAACCTGGCGGGGTGCGAGCTCTCCGTAGACGCCTTCTCGCAGGAGATCGACGAATCCGACGATGGCGTTGAGTGGTGTACGGAGCTCGTGGGATACGTTCGCCAGGAATTCGCTCTTCATCCGGTTTACGCGCAGTAATTCCGAAGAGAGTCTTTCGAGCTCCTTTGAGCGCTCCACGAGACTGCGGGCCTGGCGTCTCTCATGACGCAAAACCAGAGCAAGTCCAAGAACCGTCGCGAGCGAGACTACCCAGCCAAACAGCCCGGTCCAGAAATCAAAACCTGTTGGCGAAAATGAATGCATTGACTCCAATCATATGAAGCCATAACCTCCCGCACCATGACTGATCATTCAGTGCTGATTCAATTGCTCGCGGAACGTTCCGCAAAGCAGGGTCAGTTTACACTTGCTTCGGGTAAGCAGTCGAATTTTTACATCGATGCACGGCTGACGACCATGAGTCCCGAAGGTTTGTCCATCATCGGTCCGTTGGGGCTCGCTACACTGCGCAAGGTTGGCTGGGATGTAGACGCAGTAGGCGGCCTGACACTTGGAGCCGACCCAATCTCGTACGCAATCAGCTACGCCAGCGCCCGATCGGATCATCCGCTCAAAGCATTTACGGTACGTAAAGAAGCAAAGACACATGGTACGGGAAAACTCATCGAGGGGCCGCTCAGACCAGGCGACCGCGTCGTGGTGGTCGAGGATGTGATAACCACCGGAGATTCCGCGTTGCGCGCGATCGAAGCTGTGCGCAACGCGAAGGCATCCGTATCTGGACTGATGGCCCTGGTCGATCGCGAGGAAGGTGGACGAGAGGCAATCGAAGCGACTGGAGTCAATGTCGTGAGTCTGGTGACCGCCAGTCAGATCATCGTCGCACTTAAGAGCTGAAGTCTCCTCCACGGACGGGTCTGTGAGATTTTGGGATCCATCCCGGATAGGCCGCTGATGGACGGAAGTTGCAAAGAACATCGACATACGGGAGAACGAGCTCTGTCCTGAAGAACTGGAGCATCCCCTGCCCGTCATACGTCGTCCTGAACTTTACGGGCGACATTTTCATCACCGTGCGGACATGCCGGCCAAAACTCTGCGGTGAGGAATAATCCAGATGATTTGCCACTCGGGCTACCGACAATCCCGGATTCTCAAAGAGTCTTGCCGCTCGAATCAAACGAGCGAGCGAGAGATAGCGCTTGGGTGCCGGCAGCTTCGCCCGAAAAAACCGGCTCATCAATGTACTGGGCAGAATGTTCAGATGACGTGACAGCTGGCGTACCGTAGAGACGCGTGGAGAGGCGTCGAATAGCAATTCAAAGAATTTCCAGCAGTCCTTCGACACGCCGGGCAGATCGAGACTGATTTGCGTCAAGGCTGAACGCTGGAGATCCCCTGATCCCTGAGATGCCAGAAAGTTCCTGAGGGTCTGCCACCCTGCGGGCATTCTCGCGTCCACCAACGTTCGAATCCCAAGTTGACCGAGAGCGAGCGTAGAATGAGGTGTGGAGCTTTGGGTCTCGGTCAGGAGAGCTACCGTGGGAACTCTGGGAAACTCTCGAACCATTGCGGCCACTCGAGCGGAGCTTTGTGAGCCATAGCGTGCGACGGATATCAGGACGAGGCCTGCTTTCTGTTCCCTGAGATCCGCGAGAACTTCCTCGAGCGACTCACGGTGCAGCGGGTCGCACAGACCCTGCGCTGCTGCATCCACTCTCGAGCGTTCGAGTGGGGTGAGAATCGTGGAAACAGGGATACGTGGTGGGCTGCGCTTCTGGCCGGACGGCATACGGTCCTCCCGATTCAGGAGTGATAAAAAGAAAAAAAGGTACCCCCGATGCGCAGAATTTCGTCATCTCGACACGCGGAAAAGCATTCGCTTGTGGCGCATTCGTCAGAATGGAGTGGACACTTCCAGCATCAGGCCGTTCTCGAGGGGTTGGTCAGTCAATTTGGGTTTATATTTCCTAAGGCAATCGGTCGGGCGATCGCGCGTAGGTATCCGTACTTACTCGAGGAAAGTCCGGGCTCCGGTGAACAGGCTGCCAGGTAATACCTGGGCGTGGGTGACGCGAGTTGCCCACGACGGAAAGTGCCACAGAGAACAGACCGCCATCCTTCGGGACGGCAAGGGTGAAACGGTGGGGTAAGAGCCCACCGCGCTCATGGCAACATGAGCGGCACGGTAAACCCCAGCTGGAGCAAGGCCAAGCATGCGGCGAGAGGCGTTCACCTCGATGAAGACGCCGCGGGTAGGCTGCTAGACGGCATGGGTGACCATGCTGGTAGAGAAATGATCGCCCGGACTGGCTTCCGCAGTCCGACAGAACCCGGCTTATAGACCGGTTGCTCCTCATCCCGTGACAGCCTCCGACAACGCACCGTCGGGGGTTGTTCACTTATCTACAAAGAAGTCGAGCCGATTTATGATTTTAATACGCCATTGGTACTTGCTCTTCGGAGCCTTTTTTTCGATCGCATGTGCTACCACCAGGAGCTCTCCGCCGCCGGTAGTCGTTCCCACAGCACCATCGCCCATCAATCAAGGGCCGACCACTACGACGCCAGACGCCAGACTGTGGTCGTTCAAGTATCAGCCAGGCATTGTCAATTACCGGATCGCAAGAAGTGCAACGATCGTCAGATCGGACACTGCGGGCAGCACTGAATTGTCCACCAACACCAGTCACGAGCTGATAACCCTCGACTCTACGGAATCAGGAATCAGTTTCGTCGGTGTGGTAGACACCTTTACGACCACAGCCCAGGGATTGATCGGCCCCGCGCAACCAATTCTGCTGCCTGTTCAGGTTTCTGGGTCCTTTACGCCGGGCGGGCTGACACTAACTGGTCAGGCTGCCAATGAGAAATGCAGTCCCGTGCACTCGGTTCTTTACTCCGATCTTTACAACTTGCTCGTTCCATTCCCGCAGCAGTTGTCCCCAGGGATTTTTTGGAGGGATTCAGTAGAGATTCGAGTCTGTCCAGCGGGAGTCCCCACGCTCTCACATACCACGAGAGTTTTCACCGTGACCGGAGAGGTCACCTACGAAGGTCGCCCGGTTGTATTGGTTCAGCGAGACGATACAACCCGTGCACAGGGAGACGGGGGGTTACAGCAGCATAGAGTTTCGATCGACGCCCATGGAACGGGCACTGCCATCTACTATCTCGACATATCAACTGGGCGTATCATGCACCTGACCGTCAACCAGACTCTAGCTCTGGGAGTAACGGCCTCGGGCCGGCAATATCAGCTAAAACAGGACTCGAAGCAGGAATTCGAAATAGTGCGCTAGTCCACAAGCCTGAGAGGCATCACCAGGCACATGTATGTCGCCGGATCTTTCCACGCTTCTGGTTCAATCGTCGCAGCTCTTTCCGGAGCTTTGAAGGTCAGGCGAACTTCATCGGTCGGGATATAGCGCAGAATCTCGAGCAGATAGCTCGCATTGAATCCGATGTCGAGCTGATCGCCGGTATAGCGGATCGGTAGTTCGTCCTGTGCTTCTCCGAGATCAGGGGTTTGCACGCTGAACTTAAGCAACCCGGAATTGAACGACAGCCGGATTCTGTGCGTCTGGTCAGATGCGATTACCGACATCCGCTTAAGGGCGCTTGCCAGCGAAAGTTTATCAGCGACGGCGACCTTGTCGTTATCTTTCGGAATAACCTGCTCATAGTTCGGATATGGCCCTTCAATCAACCGCGTAAAAACCGCGGTAAAGGGGGATCTAAATCCGATGTGGTTGTCGCCCCTGGCAATCTCGAGTTCCTCCTCGGCAGGGAATAGCCGGCGAACCTGTTCCAGTGCTTTCGGCGGTACGATCAAATCACTGGCAGGTGCATTGGCCGAGTCAATTGGGACCTCCATTTTAGCCAGTCGATGCCCGTTGGTTGCAACCATTCGCATCTTATCTGGCCGTAGTTCCCACAGCACTCCATTGAGGATTGGTCGACTCTCTTCACCCGAGACGGCAAAAGAGGTATGTGAGATCAGCTGCTGCAAATCTCCCGACCGTATCCGCCAACTCTCGTTAAAACGAACCGCTGGAAATGTAGGAAACTCATCCCGTGGCAACCCAAGCAGCTTGAACTTCGATCTACCGCACTCGAGTGTAACTCTCTGCTCTCCCACGGCTCCGATTTTAACTGGTGCTGGTGGAAGCTCGCGGGCGATTTCCGTGAGTTTTTTTGCTGGAACCGTCACCGCACCAGGAACATCTATATCGGCCATTACCTCGGTGCTGACCGCGATGTCGAGGTCCGTCCCTGATAGTTTGATCCCCTTATCGGTTGTTTCAATCAAAATATTGGCGAGCACAGGGAGTGTGGTCTTCGCTGGGATACTTGCCGCAACAGCCGCAAGACCCTCCTGGAGCTTTTCGCGAGAGATCGTAAAGCGCATCCCCTTCCCTCTGTGTTTAGTCGAGTGACGTACTAGTACTTCTCTTTTAAAAAGAGATTAAAGCTAGTAGCCGTAGTAGGTCGTGTGGAGCTCGGGTGAATCGTTCTAACTTATGAAAACAGTAAGGTTTCCGCTATGCTGTTTGATGTGTAATAGGATGTTGGTAAATGGAACCAAGATGGCAGCATGATCAAAGACTCAAGATGACGTGGTCCTTTCCACACGGGAGCTAGACTTTACGGCAAAAGTTTCCAACATCCCGCGAATACGGTTAATGCGAGTCTTGAGCTGAGGATCCTGAAGAAGAGATTCGTGAACTTTCTCGATGCTGTGGATTACGGTTGAATGATCTCGTCCGCCGAATGCATTTCCTATTTCTACCAGTTGCGTGGCCAGTAGCTCTCTTGCGAGGTACATCGCGATCTGACGCGGGGTGGTGAGATTTTTTGTGCGGGTCTTTGAGCGAAGTCCATCGACGGTTACAGCCCATTCTTTTGCAACCGCCTGCTGAATGATAAGCATGGTAAGAACCGCCCCATTGGCCTCTGGCTCAAATCCCTCGATTGCACGGAGCTTATCCCTGAGCGCCTCCCGGGCAACTTCCACCGTGATGTCTTTATGCTTCAGGGATGCGTAGGCCAATAGCTTGATAATGGATCCTTCGAGCTCCCTGACGCTGGATCGGACATGCTCTGCAATGAAATGAATGACATCATCTGGAATCGTCATTTCGAGTCGATCTAGCTGGGCTTTCTGCTTGAGGATGGCTACACGGTGTTCAAAATCCGGGAGAGTAATATCTGCAACCATTCCCCACTCGAATCGGCTTCTCAACCTGTCCTCTAGGCCTGGGATCTCAGAGGGAGGCCGATCGCTGGTGAGGACTATCTGGCGACCGCCCTCATACAGCGCATTGAAGGTGTGAAAAAACTCCTCCTGTGTGGCTTCTTTGCGGCCTTTGAGAAAATGGACGTCATCGATGAGAAGGAGGTCCACTTCCCGATAGCGTCGCCGAAATTCTACAACGGTTCGATCACCGATCGAGCCGATCAGCTCATTCATGAACTGTTCAGCCGCAACGTAGGTTATTCGGGTGGACGGATTACGCTCGAGCGTTTCGTGCGCAATCGCCTGCATCAGGTGGGTTTTCCCGAGCCCGGTATCTCCATATATGAACAGAGGATTGTAGACCTTTCCCGGAGCCTGACTCACTCCGTGAGCTGCGGCTGCCGCGAGCTCATTAGATTTTCCGATAACGAACAGGTCAAAGGTATAGCGTTGGCTTAATGGCGGTGAAGTGTTGCCGTTCTGTCCCTGGAATTGTTTCAGAGAGACTGCTGGAGGGGCAACAAAAAAATCCATCTGGGACCGCTTTTTCCGCTCTTCATGAACTTTAAAAACCACGCTCATTGGATGGCCGAGGACTATCGGAGAGTAGCTGGACAGTAAACCAGCATGTTTTGATTCATTCCAGTCGGCTGTGAACTGATCGGGCGCTCCCACAAACAGAGTCGTGCCCTCTATCGAAAGGGCATCTGTAGGCTCTAGCCAAGCTTGGAAGGTTTGATCCGGGAGCTCTTGGCGGGCACGATCGAGGAGAAGTTTCCAAACTTCGGCGGGACTCAGCGACATGACGCGCTACCGTAGCCGTTTTATGTGGAAAAGTCAAACGGCCATGAAGTGAACCCCTTCACGTGACTTGACCTATCTTCAATGCTGGGATAGTTTTACCGGCTCTCGACTGCATCTGATCCTATTGGTTTCCGGAGTATCGTAATGGGCAAGCCCACCTATCGTCCCCGCAACAAACGCCGCATTAGAACGCATGGTTTTAGGTTGCGAATGGCTACTAAATGGGGACGCGAAGTTCTGAGCCGCCGTCGCAAGAAGGGTCGCAAACGGCTTACTGTCCAACTGCCTTCGAAATACGCCGGCGTCTAAAGCACTCGGCTTCTCTCGCGCCGCAAGGCTGACGAAAAATGCCGATCTGGAACTGGTAAGACGTACAGGGAAGCGGATGCAAACCGAGTGTCTCGAAGCTCGGATGTCTGCTTCCCTGTTGCTTCATCCGCGAGTAGGGGTGGTTGTTCCCAAGCATGGGCGAAAGATCGTCGACCGGAACCGCACGAAACGACGTCTTCGCGAGCTTGCCAGAATTCGGCTGCTGCCGTTGATCGGGCGAGTGGATATCCTCCTACGCGCGAAGCCCGAAGCATATCGCTCGAGCTTCGATCAACTCGCTACTCAGGTGGATGCAATTGCGAGCTGGGCGGCAGGCGTTGTGCCACGCTGACGATGCGGTCAGTATTCATCTTTTTGATTCGCGGTTACCAGCTGGCAATATCACCGCTCTTTCCAGCCAGTTGCCGTTACTATCCAACGTGCTCGGCCTATGCGCTTGAAGCCTTCAAGCGTCATGGGGTGAAGAGAGGAATTCGACTTACTGTTGTTCGAATTCTTCGCTGTCATCCCTTCCGGCCGGGCGGCTACGACCCGGTCCCCTGAATGGATAAGCGCTTCTTCCTGGCTCTGTTTCTTTCGCTCGTTGTAATCGCGATCTCGCAGCTGCTCTTCCCACCGCCCAAATCCAAGCCCGGTTCTGGCATGCCAGCAGCCGGGGACTCGACCTCGGCGCCAGCGAGATCAGCGTCGTCCACACCTTCGACACTGAATATCCCAGCCAGTACGAGCTCCCAGCCGGACATTAAGTCGAAAGCCGGTTCCCAAATCGCTACAGTTGCCGACACCACTGCTCGAGGGACTGTGGAAAACACGAGCGTCATCACACCCAAGGCGATCTATACATTCAGCAGTCTTGGTGCAGCTCCTGTCTCGATCGTCATTCGTGACTATGCCAATCGGTCTGCATCTGGCGGTCTTGTTGATCTGGCAGCTGAGGGTCCGCCCCTGCTTGGCTACAGGCTCGTCACGCCCACAGACACCGCCGACCTTTCGAGAGTACTGTTCGCCCTATCGCGGGCAAAGAGCGCAAGGGGAGAGGATTCTCTCACCTACAGCGCTTCTGTCAATAATCACGCAGTGTCCATCACCTATACAATTTCCCAGGACACTCTAGCCAGCTACGCAGTCAACGTGAGAGGACAGGTACAGGGATTGTCCGGACAGTCCTACATGCTCACTGACATGCCGAGATCACTCAGATCTGCGGAGGCCGACACCATTTCGGATCATCGGAGTCTCGCCTACAGCTTCAAGCCGGAGCGAGATCACGCGCGAAGCGTCCTGTTTGGCAGCCTCGATCCCGGGGACAAAACTCTCGAGCCGGGGCCGCTAAGCTGGGTCGCTGTGAAGAACAAATATTTCGTATTCGGAATTCTCGCGCCTCCCAAGGGCGCGCTCTTCAGCGAGGTGACGCTTGCGGGTGGTCCTCGCACCTCGAAGGTTGCGACGAATGCCGCGGCAACGGTGGTTCAGGAGGTCAAGAACAACGGTTTCGGTTTTGAGTTTTACGCCGGCCCACAGGAGTCTCAGCGCCTGGTGCGGATGGGCCAGGATTTCGATCACGTCAATCCTTACGGATGGCGCTTTCTTCAAGGCGTGGTTCATCCAATTGCATCCAAAGTCATTCAGGCGCTTCTATGGATGCACAACCGCCTCAATCTGACCTATGGCTGGGTGCTGGTAATCCTCGGAGTCGTAGTTCGACTTGTGCTCTGGCCTTTGAACCAGAGTACGATGCGATCGAGTCTGAAAATGCAGGAGCTTCAACCGAAGCTCGCCGCCGCTCAGAAGAAGTACAAGGATCCGGTGCAGCAACGTGAAGCGATAATGAAGGTGTATCAGGAAGCCGGGGTCAGTCCCTTCGCGGGGCTGACGGGGTGCTTACCAGCTCTCCTGCCTATGCCGATCCTATTTGCGCTCTTCTTCGTGTTTCAGAACACGATTGAATTCCGGGGCGTACCATTTCTATGGCTACACGACATCTCGATCAAGGACCCACTCTACATCCTGCCACTCCTGATGGGGGCATCGATGTACCTGCTGTCATGGATTGGAATGCGTAATGCTCCTCCCAATCCGCAGGCGAAGATGATGAGCTACATGTTTCCCGTCATGATGACGGTGGTGCTGATCAACATGGCTTCCGGATTGAATCTGTATTATACGGCCCAGAACATTGCGTCCCTGCCGCAGCAGTGGCTGCTCGCCCGCGAACGGGCGAAACTGCGTCCCTCGGGATAGTCATGCTCGGCGTAACGTATATTGGTCACGCAACGTTACTAATTGAGATCGGAGGGAAACGACTCCTTACCGACCCCAATTTCGATCTCTCGCTCGGGAAAATCCTGCCACGAGTCAGCGCTCCAGGAATTGCGCTCGATGCCCTGCCAAAGCTCGACGCAATACTGGTGACCCACGCCCACGCCGATCATCTGTCCTTCGATTCACTCGATGCGCTGCCGGCGGATGTGCCACTATTCGCTCCACCCGCTGTGACCAAATGGCTCCGTGGGCAGGGTTACAAACACGCCGTTCCGCTTGCACCTGGCGATGCCACTACTCTGGATGGAGTGACGATTCGAGCAGCGGCTGCGACTCACAGGGGGAACCGGTACGGCGTGGACCGGTGGCGCAGTGCGAGTAATATGTATCTAATTAATACCAATAAGACTTCGTGTTTTTTCGCTGGTGACACCGCGCTCATGTCCGATACTGCGCACCTTGTCGAGAATCATCTGAACGCACATGGCAGAAATCTCGATCTCGCCCTTCTCCCGATCGGTTACGCCCCGTGGTGGAAGCCCGGATTCCGGAAAGGGCACCTGACGGGCTCCGACGCCCTTACGCTTTTCGAGCGGTTGAAGGCGAAGTATTTCATTCCCTACCACTGGGGCACCTTCAACCATGTCACCTCGACGGCTTTCGATGCGATAGACAGACTTCGAGCCGCTCTAGAGGATCATCCCCTTCACCCATCGGTAAAAATTCTCGAGCCGGGCACGAGTTTCGTCCTGCCAACTCCAGACGCGTGACTTCCGGAGCTGCGATCGGAATCCCGCAGCTCGATGATACGATTGTCGCAGTTGCGACTCCGATCGGAAGAGGAGCACTCGCGGTAGTCAGGCTGAGCGGTCCAAGAGCGTTTCCGATTGCGCGGAAATACATACAATCGTGGCCTCCCGAGCCTCGAGTGGTCCACCTTAGCGTGATTCAGGACGATAAAGAATCGCTTGACCATGCACTCGTCACGCTATTTCCTGGTCCGAACTCGTTTACCGGCGACGATACCGTCGAGATCTCGACGCATGGAGGCCATCTGGTGCCCGCCTCCATTGTTGCCGCACTGATTTCATCGGGAGCCAGGCAAGCCCTGCCCGGAGAATTTTCCCGCCGAGCGGTGCTCAACGGAAAGCTGGACATTCTCCAGGCCGAAGCCATTGGAGATTTGATCGATGCGCGGTCACGCGCCATGCAGCACGCGGCACTGGATCAGCTGGATGGAGGACTTTCCCGGCGTTTGCTACATCTGAGAGAAGATTTGATCGGGCTCGAAGCGCTCATAGCCTACGACATTGATTTTCCCGAAGAGGACGACGGCCCAGTGCCTCGTGAGAAAATCGAGCAGGCGGCAGAAGACCTTCGTACCTCGCTCAACTCACTGCTGGCGACAGCTTCAGCGGGGGAGCTGATAAGAGAGGGCGCTGTGGTGGTGATCGCGGGACCGCCAAATGCGGGGAAATCGTCTTTGTTCAATGCCCTGCTCGGGAGATCCAGGGCGATCGTGACCGAAATCCCTGGGACTACGCGAGATGCGATCGAAGCCGTCATCGACAGTGGCAAATTCCCGCTGCGGCTGGTGGACACCGCTGGGCTTCGGGACACCGTGGATCCTATCGAGCGCATTGGAATCGAGGTAGGCGAACGGTATCTAGTGAGCGCTCACCTCATCCTGGCGTGCGCGGAGGACATAGATGCCCTCGCGCAAACGGTTGCGGCAGTTGGGAGTCTGTCCAACGCTCCAGTCATCCCAGTTCGAACCAAGGCAGATTTAGTAACACCTGGCGACGAAATAGCGCCGGAGAATACGGTTTTGGTGAGTGCCGAAACAGGCTTCGGTCTTCAAAAGCTGCTCGATGCCATCAATCACTTACTCGGCAGTACCTATGGAGAGATCGCTCCTGACCTGCCGATGCTGACGAGTGCGCGTCATCACCTGGCTTTTACACTGGCGCTGAAAGAGGTCGAGCAGTTCGAGATGGCGTGGAGCGAAGCACGGCTTCCGGCACCCGTAGCCTCGGTTCATCTTCGTACCGCGGTCTATGTTCTTGAGGAACTGATTGGAGCGGTCGACGTCGAAGATGTTTTCGATCGTGTATTCAGTTCTTTCTGCGTGGGAAAGTAGCCTTAAGCTGAAGCCGCAGCGGAAGTTGCGATCGACATGATTTCACTCGCACTTGCCCGGACTGCCCACGACAACCCGCGCGCGTTCACCGCGGCCTCGACAATCTTCGCTCCCAGAAAATAGCCGCTCCTCTCCGGAAAAACGTGGCGGTCAACCGTTCGCGCATCGTCGCTCATTCCACCGGAGAGATACCGCAGCCTCAGCCCCAGCCCCGCGCGATCCAGATCGGCGTTAAGTGCACGGCTCATGAGTGGCTCGAGCTCGCGTACCGTCGCGTACTCACGCCTGGTATAACCATAGTACTCCCAGGCGGCGTGGCCGGGACTGATTGTTTTGGATGCGTGAGTGGCCAACCCCTCGTTGATCATGAGCTCGCGCAAAGACGCCCGTCTTCCGGTTTCCCAGTAGGAATAGTACCCACCAGCATCATCGATCAGTCGCTTCATCTCACTTCGACTGGTTGGAGATGTGTACCGAACCGAATGGGCGATCTCATGCGCGAGCCAGAGGGGAATCAGCTCGGGATCGAGACCCAACCCCTGAGTTTCGGGGTTGGTAACGCTAGTGAAGTGCTCGAGGCAGACAAAAGCGATCCCCTTGCCATCGACCACCAGCTCACCGGCGTTCGCCGCTCCGACTCCAACCATGAGCACCACGTCAATATCCGCATCAACGTCTAGAAGGGCCTTGCACTGCTCTTCGGCATTTCTCGCGAGAGAGACGACATCGATTCTCTCCAGCATCGTTCGAAGATCTACGCGGCTCGCAAGTGCGGCAGAGCGAACGACTTCCAGAAAATGGGGACCCGCCGGATCGAGCACGTAGTTGTGCCAGTAGGCTTCCAGAAAGCGGCGGTGATTTTCAAAGTAGCGGAGATAGGCGGCGACACGGTCGGTACTGTTGTGAACTGCGAAAAAATCAGGCAGTAGGTTGATGAGCATCAACGACCAGTTCGCGGGGTGGGGAGCCTGTCGCAGTTTCTGCGATGCGAGAAGATACAATCAGCCGAAAGTCCCAACAAGACCGATCTCTCCCAAAAGAAAATCAAGATCGTGGCACAAATATTCCCTTATGTGTTCCCGAGAGGTTCCAGAGCAAAGGAAGGGGGGGAGCCATGACAACGCTGCGTCAAATAGAGCTTCTTTGTCCCGTGTGCGATAAAGAGTTCAAGTCCCAGAGCGTAGTTTCGACGAACGCGTTCGGCGGAAAGCGAACCGATTTCCATGAGCGAGCCGCAGGTACGCAGCCGCTCGCCTATCTCATCCATATGTGCAGCGAGTGCGGTTACTCAGGCGGAGAAGCTGATTTTACCGCGCCGGCAGATGTGAGTCCCATCCTTAAACAACAGGTGCTGACCGAGCTTGCTCCGCTGCATCCCTCGCCTACATGTGGCTCCGAGAAATACGAGGCAGCAGCTAAAGTCGCCCTGTGGCAGGGGATGGAGCCACGCTACATCGCCGACCTTCTCCTGCGTGCATCCTGGTGTTGTGTCGACGAAGGGGATATCGAGGCAGAGAGATATTTTCGCCGGCAGGCCGCGTGGAAGTTCGAAGAGGCACTCGGCGCCTACGACGCGGTACCCAGGGAAGAACGCGCGATACTCACCTATCTCGTCGGTGAGCTATGGAGACGAATCGGCGACGTAAAGAGCGCGAGCAACTGGTTCGACCAGGTGGCCGAAGAGGTGGTGGAAGTGGAAAGCCAGCAATGGGTCATCGATGCGGCGGAGCAGCAGAGGCTGAATCCCAGGGAGTGGTTCGGCTAGAATCACCTGGTTCCGAACAACCGATCGCCCGCATCGCCGAGCCCGGGTAGGATGTAACCGTGGCCGTTGAGTTCGCGGTCCAGAGCCGCGCAATAGATCTGCACATCTGGATGGGCTTCACTCAGTCGCCGCACTCCTTCCGGAGCTGCCACGAGGCATAGAAAGCGAATTCGGTTAGCTCCCGCCTTTTTTAGTGAGGTCACGGCTGCGACCGCGCTTCCTCCTGTGGCGAGCATTGGATCGAGGACGAAAAAATCGCGTTCTGCAGTATCCCCCGGGACCTTGAAGTAATAGTCGACCGGCTGCAGGGTCCCGTGATCACGATAGAGTCCAATGTGTCCCACGCGGGCGGAGGGGACCAGACGAAGGATTCCCTCAACCATACCGAGGCCGGCTCGAAGTATGGGAACCAGCGTCAGTTTTTTTCCGCTGATATGCCAGCCTGTCGTTTTTTCGAGTGGAGAATCCACATCCATCGGCTCGAGCGTTAGCTCGCTAGTCGCCTCGTACGCCATGAGCATGGCGATCTCGTCGACCAGTTCCTTGAAGTGCTTCGTCTCCGTCTGCCGATCGCGAAGAATGGTTAGCTTGTGCTGGACGAGAGGATGCCGGATAATAGTCAGCGTGGGGAACTCCTTGACCCGCTCGATCATCTCAGCCCCGCAATTCCGGCTTCGGCGCACTCAATCTTCACGGGTAACAATCTCTAACTCCTGATGAAAGAATACCAGGCTGTTGTGGTCAAGCTGACACGACATACGCGAGAGGACGAAGACACCCTTACCGATCTTCTGAATGAGCGAAGCCGAGGAGGTTGGGAGCCTGCGTTGATGTCCCAGGACGAGCAGCGAGTCACGATCCTCTTTCAGCGCGATGCGGTAGCTGAAGGCTAGCGGCTTGGAGATAACATTCGTCGGTGCCGCGCGGGAAGTCACCGGGTCATGCCATCTTCTGCACATAAACGGATATACAGTCGCGCTCGACTGCGGGATGTTTCAGGGGCGACGGCAGGAATCGGCTGACAAAAACCGCAAGCTCCCCATTCCAATAAAGGACCTCGACGCGGTCGTTCTTTCGCACGCTCACATTGATCACTCGGGCCGCCTTCCCTACCTCATCGCCGAGGGATACTCCAAAACCATATGGGCAACCTCGGCAACACGTGATCTATGCGCGATAATGCTGGCTGATTCGGCCCACATTCAGGAAAAGGACGCAGAGTTTCTCGCCAAAAGACGAAAGGAATTCATCGAGCCGCTATATGGAATGCGTCACGCCGTTCGGACGATGGACCTCATGGTCGGTGTCCCGTATAACAGGGTGTTTGACGTCGTGCCTGGCCTAAGGGCGAGTTACGTCGATGCCGGACACATACTGGGGTCGGCATCCGTGCTTCTCGACTGTACGGAGGGAGGAAAGACAAAGCGGCTCGTTTTCTCGGGCGATATCGGGCGCAGCGGACTTGCAATAGTTCGTGATCCCGTACCACCCGAGGGTGCCGACGCGCTGATCATGGAGTCTACGTACGGGAATCGTGAACATGAATCGGTAGAAGGTGCAAAGGCTCAGCTTGCTCGGGTGGTTCGGGATACGGCAGCACGGGGAGGGCGTGTTCTGATTCCCGCTTTTGCGGTTGGTCGCACCCAGGAAATGGTGTACGTACTTCATTCCCTGGTCCGGGAAGGCGCCATTCCGTCCATACCGATCTATGTAGACAGCCCTCTGGCCATCGATGCGACCACAGTCTTCGAAATGCATCCCGAAAGCTTCGATAGATCGGAAGACATGGTGCAAAAAGCGAAAGACCTCTTTCGATTCGATCTACTCCATTACACCCGGGACGTAGAAGAGTCGAAGGCCCTATCCCGGGCGCATGGTCCAATGGTCATCATCGCCGCCTCGGGGATGATGGAGAATGGGCGGATCGTTCACCATCTGGCGCAAGGCGCGGGCGATCCTCGCAATACGATCCTCGTCGTTGGCTTTCAGGCCGAGCACACGCTCGGTCGGAGAGTGGTGGAGCGACGGCCAGTTCTTCAGATCTTTGGCGAGGACGTTCCGCTAAACGCACGTGTCGAAGTCATCGACGGGTACAGCGCTCACGCCGATCGCACCGAGATGATCGGCTGGTTGGGTGAGGTGAAGGACAAATCACCGAATCTTGGACAGATATGGCTGGTACACGGGGAGGCACCGGTGCAGGATGAATTCAAGTTGACGCTCACGGCGCGGGGGTACGCAGTCGATTGTCCGGAGCCTCACACACGACACGCGTTCTAGCATAGCTTCTACGAATGAGGGAGAAAAAACCACACGGTAGAGTTTCGTGATCCGACGGCTGCTGACGATAGCCGTGCTCGCCGTTTTCTGCGTATGGCTTGTTTCGGGAATGGCGGTTCTATTCTGGAGCTCGCACGACGAAGCGAGGCGAGCCGACTCGATCGTAGTCCTCGGGGCTGCGCAATACGCCGGAAAACCTTCTCCCGTGCTTCGTGCCAGACTGGATCATGCGCTCGATCTGTGGAACCGACACCTCGCGTCGCTCCTGATTTTCACAGGCGGAATGGGTCCAAGAGACACCACCAGTGAAGCAGCTGTCGGCAGGAACTACGCGAAGAAACGAGGCGTACCCGACAGCGCGATCCTGGTAGAAAATGAGGGACGTACTACCAGCGAGTCGATGCGGGCGGTTGCTGGCATGCTCGAGGTCCGAGGCCTCCAAAGCGCCCTTCTCGTGAGCGACCCCTTTCACATGCTCAGGCTGCGAATCCTCGCCAGGCGATTTGGGTTCACTCCATACACGTCTCCGACCCAAACAAGTCCGATCTCGCCAAATCGGGAAAAGAGGTGGAAGTATATTTTCAGCGAATCGGTCAAGGCACCGATGGCCTTCTTTTTTGAGAGGAAATTGTGAGAAAACAACCGTGGTTAGTAACAACATGCTACCTATTAATCGGTTTTCTTTCGTCGTCACTGGCAAGAGCGCAGGCCACTCCGCGAATCCAGTTCGAGAAGTACACGCTGCCCAACGGACTCGAGGTGATCCTCCACGAGGATCACTCGACGCCAATCGTCGCGGTCGATACCTGGTATCACGTTGGATCGGGGGATGAACAAGTCGGTCGAAGTGGCTTCGCCCACCTTTTCGAACACATCATGTTCATGGGATCGCAGCACGTTCCGGTCGGCGCATTCGACCAGTTGCTTGAAGCAGCCGGGGCGAACAACAATGGATCCACGACTGAGGATCGGACCAACTACTACGAGACTCTTCCCTCCAATGCCCTGCCGCTGGCACTCTGGCTCGATTCCGACCGGATGGGATATCTCCTGCCCACGATGGACCTGGCCAAGGTGAATCTGCAGCGAGATGTCGTAAAAAATGAACGCCGCCAGAGCGTTGACAACGTGCCTTATGGGAGAGCGGATGAGACTATCCTCGCCGCGCTCTATCCGAAGTCGCACCCATATTCCTGGCCGGTGATCGGGTCGATGACCGATCTGAGCGCAGCATCGCTCGCTGACGTGCAGAATTTTTTCCACACCTATTATGCTCCGAACAACGCGACCATAACCATCGCCGGTGACTTCAATCCGGCAACGGTAAAGAAACTAGTCACCCAGTACTTCGGCGACATTCCTCGTGGGCCTGCCATTCAGCGACGAACGACAGTTCCGTCGGTAGTCATCCCCCGAGACACCTTTCTCGTGCTCGAGGATCGCGTACAGCTACCGCGACTGTTCTATACCTGGCACTCTGTGAAGGATTTCTCGAAGGATGATGCGGCACTGGACATCCTGGCCCAGATAATTGCGAACGACAAGAACTCCCGCCTTTACAAAAAGCTCGTATACGATCTTCAGGTTGCCCAGAACGTCTCGGCGTTCCAGGACGGCGGACGACTGGATGGCAAGTTCCAGATAGACGTGACCCCCAAACCAGGTCAGAGCGTCGTCCATATAGACAGCCTCGTTCAAGTCGAGATCTCCAATGTGATCAATCGCGGGATAACTCCGCGCGAGCTTCAACGGGCACAAAACTCATACAAGGCGAGCTTTCTCAACCGCCTAGCCAGCGTTCTCGGAAAAGCGGATCGGCTCAACTACTACAACTACATCGTCGGCAACCCTGATTTTGTTCAACAGGACGCGGCGCGATACGAGCATGTGACGGCGGGCGACGTTCAGCGAGTCGCGAAATCATATCTTGGACGCCCAAAGATCATTTTGACCGTAGTACCCGAGGGGAAAAAAGACATAATGTTGACGGCGCACGGGGGTGATCGATGAATTCCCCCAGAGCGCTGTGCATGTTTGGCGCAGCAGCGATCGTCCTCGCGGGCAATCGCTCCAGCGTGCTCGCCCAAGGGACGCTCGATCGAAGCAAGCCACCTGAGCTGGGCCCTCCGCCGCGTGTGTCACTTCCTCCGATTGTCACAAGGGTTCTGCCCAACGGCCTCAGACTCATGATCGTCGAGCAGCATGAGCTTCCTCTCGCCGATTTTGTATTGTTGGTCGGGAGCGGAAGCACCGCGGATCCAGCGGGAAGGGCAGGTGTGGCAAATCTGACAGCGGCAATGCTGCGTGAAGGAACCACGACCCGGAAGAGTCTCGATATCGCCGATCAGGCAGCCTTCCTCGGCGTCAGTCTGGCCCCGACGAGCAGCTGGGAATCAAGCTCACTTTCTCTACACACTCCGACGGCCCAACTCGACAGCGCACTCGCCCTATTCGCCGACGTTGCGCTACATCCTTCGTTCCCGGCGAATGAATTCGAGCGCCTGCGGAAAAACCGCCTGACAGATCTGCTCCAGATCCAGGATCAGGGACCGCAGATCGCGAACATCGCGTTTCCAGCGATCGTTTACGGTACAGCTCATCCATATGGACTTGCCTCGATCGGAACGGAGACCTCGGTTAAATCTTTGTCCACTTCCGACCTGCAGTCTTACTACGAGACCAATTTCAAGCCCAACAATTCGACGCTGATCATTGTGGGCGATGTGAGTCCGGATCAGATAGAGCAGAAGATCAATGCACGTTTCGGCAACTGGCAGCGTGGCGCCATCCCGCAGCTCACCTATGGCGAGCCGCCAAAGTCTGCCGCAACGACGATTTATCTGATCGACAAGCCAGGCGCGCCTCAGTCGTCTTTTCGAATCGGAAGCGTGGGTGTTCCCCGCTCAACGCAGGACTACTTCGCGCTTACGGTCATGAACACAATTCTGGGCGGATCCTTCAGCAGCAGGTTGAATCAAAATTTGCGCGAGACCAGAGGTTATACCTATGGTGCCGGCTCCCGCTTCGACATGAGAAGGGCGGCAGGCCCATTCATGGCCTCGGCTGAGATTGTCGCGGCAAAAACCGATTCGGCTCTGCTCGAATTCATGAAGGAACTGAACGGGATCCGGCAGACCGTGCCGCCAGAGGATTTGTCGCGGGCAAAACGGTATTTGCAACTTCAACTGCCGGGCAACTTCGAGACGACGCAGCAGATTGCAGCGGCGCTGGTACCGGTGGCCCTTTACGGGCTGCCGCTGGACTACTTCAATAATTACGTGCAGAGCGTCGAGGGAGTGACCCAGGCGGATGTAGCGCGGGTGGCCAAGCAATACATCAATCCCGCATCACTCGCTGTCGTAATAGTAGGAGACCGGAAGGCGATCGAGGCAGGACTGAAATCAGCGAACATCGGCCCGATAGAGATACGAGCAATGTCTGGTCAGCCAATTCATTAGTCGAGTACTGGACGGAAAAATGGGGCCTGATCCGGGTCGGGTTCAGGCCTCATTTCTCAATGATGGTTTCAGCCCGAAACTCGCAGTGCCGTGGATATCCATGTCCAGTATTTTTCCCCGGCGGCTCGTGCTATATCGCTGTGGCCGGCGTTCTCGACCACGAGAAGAGGACCTTTGATTTTTGCTGCGTTGTAAACCTCGAGCCCCATTCTGAACGGGACAATCCTATCGCGCTTGCCATGCGCGACGGCTGTGGGGACATCAAGTGTGCGGACAACCTGGGTGGTGTCAAAGTGAATGCGGGAGATGGCTCTCCACACGAATGAGATCGGCGGGACGACGATAATCCTTGCCATGGCGCGCGCAGAGGTAAACGGTGATTGAAGGATGAGTCCCCGAGGTCTGTGAACCTGGGCCAGTTCAGCCGCTATCGCGCTGCCCAGAGAATGTCCAAAAAAAGCAAGTTTCTCAGGGCCGATGCCAAACGTTGCGCAGAGGTAACTGTATGCCGCCTCGGCGTCGAGCTTTGTGGTCGAATAGGTGGGCTTTCCATCGAGCGACATATAGCCCCGATATTCGCTAAGCATGACGGCCGATCCTGTTCGTTCTTCAATAGATCGTGCCCAATCCAGCTGCCAGATGGAGAGGTCTGCATTCCCGTGAAAACAAAGCAGGGTGACTGGCGCGGTGGCGGGATTTCCTATGACAAAACCCTTTAGACGTTGACCATCCGACGCCTGGTAATGCACGCAGTCGGACTCAGCCGGATCCCCGTAGAATCGCGGAGGCTGGAACAGAATACTCTCCTGAGACCACCAAAGAAGAGCTAACGCACCGAGAACCAGCGCGACTACAAGAAGGACCGCCATCATGCGGGGTCATCGAGGGGGTTCCAGTCGCTTTGCATGGCGGGCAATTTACGACAATGCGAATTCCGGTAGAAACCTTTCAACTGGATAACGGGCTTTTTGTCACGCTCTCCGAGGATCATACCGCCCCGATCGTAGCGGTGAACCTCTGGTATCACGTTGGCTCGGCCAACGAGAGAGTTGGAAGAACCGGATTTGCCCACCTCTTCGAGCACATGCTCTTCCAGGGGTCGGCGCACGTTGGCTCGAACGAGCATTTCGAGCTTATTCAGCGGGCAGGTGGAACGCTGAATGGGTCTACCTGGCTCGAACGTACCAACTACTTCGAGACGGTCCCATCCAATGAGCTCGCCCTCTCTCTCTGGTTGGAGGCCGATCGGATGGGGGAGCTCCTGCCCGCGATGACCCAGGAAAAGCTCGACACTCAAAGGGATGTCGTCAAAAATGAACGGCGTTGGGCGGTTGATAACCAGCCGTACGGCACCATGCTGGAAAAGATGCAGGAGCTTGTATTCCCTTCCTCGCATCCGTTTCAGCACTCGCTAATCGGATCGATGGATGATTTATCCGCCGCGTCTCTGGACGATGTTGCCAAGTTTTTCGCCACTTTCTACACACCGGACAACGCGGTTCTCTCGATTGCCGGAGACTTCGACCCGTCGCATACGCGAAAGCTGGTCGCCGACTACTTTGGTCCGATTTCCAGGGGAAAGGGAAAGCCACCGCTTCCTCCGATGGATCTGCCGGCGGTATTCGGAGAGCGGCGCAGGGAGCTGGTTTATGACAACGTCAGCCTTCCCCGACTGTTCATGGCTTTTCGATCGCCGGTGTTTGGCAGCGAAGGGTATTACGCGGCCAGCGTCACAGCAGCGCTGCTCGGTCTGAGACGCGGTAGCCGACTTCAACGATCGCTGGTTCGGGAGCGGCAGATAGCGGCGGATGTATCCGCTTTCACTTTTGATCTGGCAAAGGGGACGGATATTCTCGTTGTCGATGTAACTGCTCGACCGGAAACGGGCCCGGCTCAGCTCGAGGAGGAGGTAGAGCGGGAGATCGACCGTCTACACCGGGACGGAGTTTCCGAAGCCGAGGTGCGGAGAGCAATCGCCTTGATTGAGACAGACCTCACCGCTTCTCTCCAGTCGGCTGGGGAACGGGCCGATCGACTCTCGATGTTTGCGACCTTCTTCAAAGAACCGCGTCTGATCAACGAGCAAGCGGACCGGTATGGAGCAGTTACGGTCGAACGGGTAAACGAAATCGTTTCAGAGCGCTTTGGGGATGACAACCGGGCCAATCTCATTTATGTCCCGAAGCAAGGCGTTGAATCCGAAGGCGAACTCATCGCGGCAGCCGGAATGGCCTAATGGTCATGACTCTCCGCCCAAAGGCGGGACCGACACACGAATACCGATTTCCACGGTTCAGCGATGAGACATTGCCCAATGGTATCAGGCTGATCATTGCACCTGTCACCAAGCTCCCGCTGGTTACCGTTCTGGTGCTGGTCGATGCCGGATCCACCAACGATCCGCCTGGGAAAGAAGGGACTGCGGCACTGACCGCCGCCGGATTGCGGGAAGGGACAAGCGATTACGACGGAGCAAAGCTCGCCGAAGAGTTCGAACAACTGGGTACATCGCTCGAAACCGGAGCAGATTGGGACAGCGCTTTTCTCAAGATCACAGTTCTCTCCGGAAAGTTCCGGGAAGCAGCCAGACTGCTCGGGAATGCGGTCAGTCGGCCCATTTTTCCCGAACGAGAGATCGAGAGGCTAAAGGCCGAAAGGTTGGCCGAAATTCTCCAGCTCGAGACAGAACCACGTGGCCTGGCTGATGAAAAGTTCTCGGAGTTTCTGTATGCGGACAGCTCGAGATACTCCAAGCCAGATGAAGGAAGCGCGGAAAGCGTTGGATCATTGACGCGCGGGGATGTCGAGGAGTTCTATCGCTCCAACTACAAATCGGGGGGAACCACCGTAATCGTAGTTGGAGACACGACGTCGGACGCCAGACAGGTAGTAGCTGAGACTTTTCGGAACTGGCCCATAGGCGCGGCTCCCAAACAGAAACTGATCGCGGAGCCGAGAGCGGATCACAAACGCGTTCATATCGTGAACAAGCCGGACGCGCCACAGTCCGAGCTACGGTTAGGCCACGTCGGACTGCCGCGCCGTCATCCCGACTTTTTCCCGACCCTCGTTATGAACGCTGTTCTCGGAGGGCTTTTCGGCTCGCGGATAAATCTCAATCTCCGGGAAGTACACGCCTATACGTACGGAGCTTCGTCGTTCTACGACTGGCGAAGAGGAGCAGGCCCATTTGTCATCTCCACCGCCGTCGAAAGCGAAGTCACGGCATCCGCGCTCCGGGAAATCCTTCTCGAGATCAACCGAATTCGTGGCGAGAGGATATCCGAGGAAGAGCTATCGCTGGCCAGGGATTATCTGGAGGGAGTATTTCCAATTCGCTACGAGACAACAACAGCGATTGCATCGGCGCTGGCTACGCTCGCGATCTACGGTCTACCCACGGACTACTACGACTCGTATCGGACCAACATTCACAGCGTGTCGGGCGATGCAGTGCTCAAGGCCGCGCGATCGCATCTTCATCCGGAGCGCTTGCAAACGGTCATAGTTGGGGATTCTGGAATCGTTCGCGATTCTCTCATTGGGGCCGGTCTCGGCGAAGTCACCATTCACAGCGCGTAGGGGTTCGTGTCAGGAAGTGAGAAGGATCCACCTGGCCGTGTGAGCTCGCGCCGTGCTTATACCGGCAGGATCATCTCGCTCGATGTGGATACAGTCCGGTTTCCGGATGGCTCGGCTGGTGAGCTCGAGATGATCCGGCATCCCGGTGCGAGCGCCATTCTTCCCTTCCTAAGCGACCCCGCTGGCGAAGATCCGCAGGTTCTCCTGATCCGCCAGTATCGATACGCAGCCGAAGGCTACCTATATGAGATCCCTGCAGGCCGGCTGAATCCTGGCGAAGCACCTCGTGATTGCGCCCTCAGAGAATTGAAAGAAGAAACCGGTTGCTCAGCCGGACGGGTCGAGCACCTGTTCACGATGTACACGACACCCGGATTCACCGACGAGAAGATTCATCTCTTCATGGCAACCCAACTGGTAGCGGGCGAGACTAAGCATGAAGCGGACGAATTTCTCGAAACGCAACCGATGCCGCTCTCGCGAGCTCTGCAGATGGTCGAAGCTGGTGAGATCCAGGACGCAAAGACGGCTCTCGGCCTGCTCTTCGCCGCAGGATTTCGGGCTGGCCATTAACCATCCTGGCCAAATTGGCGTCTAATCAATTAAAAGACGCTGACATGTCATGGAAATAGGACAGTCTGACAGAATCTGGACAAGCTCATGGCTGGGCTTGTCGCCGTAAGTCCTTGATGGGAAGCGAGTTAACAACAAGGCACAATCGGCATACCCCGTGCATTGCATGTCAATGGGAAAAGTTCCAACAGAGATGTGCATGACTAAAGGTCGTGATAGTCTCTTTTATATAGGAGAGAGCAATGGCTGAAATCGTCCGTAAGCGAGCAGTTGCAGTTGAGGGCGTGAGCGTCAGAGAGCGACTCCAAGCGATGGATGATTCGGCCGTCGTGACTGCGTTTCTCGGTGGCGAGGAGCGCGCCTTCTCAGAGCTGGTAACACGCTATCAGACTCGCCTTTTGAACTTCGTCTATCGCACCATAGGCGATCGCGAAAAGGCGGAAGATCTGGTTCAGGAAGTATTCATCCGTGTCTACCGCCATCTGCACAGATTTGATCGTTCCAAGAAGTTCTCGACGTGGGCCTACACCATCGCTTCCAACCTGGCCAAGAACGAGCTTCGCAACAGGTCGCGGAATCCGCTGGTGCTGTTTCAGACGGTAGCGAAGAACTTCCAGGATGAGGATCGTCCCCTTCAGTTCGAGGACACCACCTCACGCCCGGACGACATGTACCGCAAGCGCCACCTGAGGGAGATCGTCGAGGAAACTGTGGCAAAACTGCCCGAGCACCATCGGAATGTCTTCATTCTCAGGGAGCTCGAGGGCAAGTCATATGAAGAGATTGCCGAGATCACGGATTGCAATCTGGGAACCGTGAAATCCCGGTTAAATCGGGCAAGAAACTCGTTCGCGGAAATCATTGCTCCATATGTAGATTAGGCTTTGGCGGCTCGGGAACAGGCACCCTTCTGGCGGGTACCTGTTACCGAACCCTCAACCTATATCCATGGATTGTCGCGAGTTTAGTGATAAGCACGTCGCGTTCGTAGACGATACCCTCGCCGGTATCGAGCTGGTTCGCATGCAGTGTCATATCGCTGAGTGCGAGTGCTGCGCGAAGCACGATGCCAAAATCCGCCGCGCGCTCCTGCTTTTCAGAAATCTCCCATCCATTGAGCCGTCCGCGGGCTTCTCAGAGCGGCTGCAGATACGGCTCCGTCGGGAAGCCCAGTGCGAAAATCTGCTTGCGACTACTCAGCGGAACCTGAGACGCGGCGCGATCGCGGCTACGTTCGCCAGTGCCGCGATGCTTGGATATATCGCCACCACACTTTACCACTCGCAGACTCCGCGCGACCTCGTGATGCCTCCCGTAGTCGCGACCCTCCCGGAAGCGGATTTCATCCCGATCACGACGTCATCCCCAGCGATAGTCACGTCTGTGTCGGCCGGCCTCAGCATATGGCCTGCCGCGCTCTTCGCTGAGCAAGCTCCGGTGCGATTCGCTCACTCAAAGCTCGAGCTAGCTAACTACACACGGTAGAGCGGACGGCATCGGCAGCCCTCAGGGGCCACCGTATATTTGGAGAATGTCCGTTTCCTCGCTCAAAACACTGCGTGATGCCATCAAGCGCCGGGCTTTCGACGGCGCTTATTACATCTCGGGAGAAGACGACTATCAAAAAGACGACGCGGTGCGTCAACTGATCGATGCCGCGCTCGACCCAGGCTCACGCGATTTTAATCTGGACATCAGACGGGGCGCTGATCTCGATGCGGAAACGCTCGGGATTCTGCTTTCAACTCCGCCAATGATGGCGGAGAGGAGACTAGTCGTCATTCGTGACGCAGGGACCCTGAAAAAGGACGCGCGGAAGGCGCTCGATGAATACCTGAAGCGCCCAGCGACGGACGTGCTGTTGATCGTGACCTGCGCGACGGGCTCAAAGACTGACTCCGCGCTGTCGGGGTCAGCCACCCAGCTACAATTCGACCCGTTGACCGGTGACAGAATCCCGAAGTGGATCGCGCATCACGCGACGACAGCGCTGGGCATCAGCATCAGCGGTCCGGCAATCGAGCTCCTCCAAGCCGCAGTCGGCAGTGATCTCCATCAACTCGCCTCAGAGATCGACAAGCTCGCGAGCTATATGGAAGGAAAGGGGGAAGAAATAGGTGAAGAGGCCGTTGCCGCTGTCGTCGGGGTAAGGCGGGGAGAAACGCCGGCCGACCTTCTAGACGCGGTCGCGGACCGCAATGTGACGCGCGCACTCGAGCTAATCCCCCATGTTCTCTCACAGCCGAAAACCACGGGCGTTTCGATCGTCATGGCATTGACGACTCAAATGCTCGCGATTTCGTGGGGTCGGGCAAAACTGGACGAAGGGGTATCAAAAGCTCGTCTGGGTCAGGAGTACTTCAACCTCCTCAAAGAGTCCGGCGCCTACACGGGGCGCCCGTGGGGATCCGCTACCGCAGTCTGGACTCGCGCAGCAGAACGCTGGACCCGCGAAGGCCTCGACCATGCCCTCGACGTGCTGCTGGAAGCAGACGTCGCTCTAAAAGAGAGCCGGGTATCGTCCGACGAACAATTGCTTGCTACGGTAGTACTCAGCCTGTGTGCAGCCGACGAGAGAAGCGCTGCCGCATGAGCCAATAGGAGAATGTCAGGATGTTCAGATGGAGAAGTCTTGCCGTGGCACTCGTTCCGTGTGGGGCCACTCTGGCGGCCGCTCAAGGCAACGCGCGTCCGGTCGATCCGGTTTTTGTGAGAGCTCAGACCTTGGTGAGCGACGGAAACGGTGCCGCTGGAAGGGCTCTGGTGGACTCTGTGCTCAAAGCGACGCCATCATATGCGCCGCTCTATCCCCAGGCGCTTTTTTGGAGAGCTAGTCTGGCGTCGAATGCCGCCGATGCCGAAAACGATTACAAGCACATCGTGGTAGACTATCCGCTCACACCGCAGGCAGAAGACGCCTTGCTGCGTCTCGCGCAGCTCGAGCTGGCGCGCGGCGATCGCGAGAGCGCGCTCTCTCATCTTCAACGGATTCCGCGCGACTATCCTCGAAGCAAATCGCTGGCGCGAGCCAGCTATTGGACGGCACGGGTGCTCTTCGAGAAAAATGACGTCCCAAATGCGTGTGCCGCCAATGCGAGCGCCCTGTCACAGGCCGCGACAGACGAAATCGAATTGCGCAATCAGATTCAGTATCAAGACCAGCGATGCTCATCGGCTGTCCCGTCCTCCGTTGCCGCGAATCCGGCTGCGACCGATGCCATCCCCGGAACTTCCGCTCCTGCGGTGACTACGTCTTCGGTGAATGCCTCCGTTCCCAACACCGCGAGCAGCACTCCCGCCGCACATCCCCCGGTCGATGCAGCTTCTACGACCGCTCCTTCGCCGATCAAGCCGATGACCGCTCCACCGGGGGATACAGTCCCGCAGCGGCAGGAAAAGGCGCAGCCGCCAACGGAAGCGAGAGATGCCGCACCGAGCATTGTGGTTCCGACGAAAGCGTCGCCGACTCCGGCCCGGACCACACGGACGGCAGGCGAATATTCAGTCCAGGTAGCAGCATACAAACACAGAGTGGACGCGGAAAAACTTGCCGCAACTCTGATCCAGCGAGGTTACCAGGCGCGAGTGGATGGAGACATCCTGCCATTCCGCGTCAGGATTGGCTTGTATGCGACGGAAAATGATGCCGAGGCAGCGTTAAGGAGAATCAAGGCAAAGCACATGGAGGGATTCGTGACGAGGGTGCCCGCGCGGTGAGTCGAACGGCAGCCACTCCACTGATGCAGCAGTACCGTGAGATCAAGTCCCGGCACCAGGACGCAATCCTGTTCTTCAGGATGGGCGAGTTTTATGAGATGTTTTACGAGGATGCCGAGGTTGCTTCGAAAGCCCTTGGCCTCACCCTGACTTCGAGAAATAATGGCGGGGCGAGCGAAGTGCCTCTCGCCGGCGTTCCGGTAAAAGCAGCCGGCGAGTATCTCCGGCGGCTGATACAGCAGGGCTTTCGGGTCTCTATCTGCGAACAGACAGAGGATCCAAAGTTCGCCAAGGGGATCGTGAGGCGAGAGGTAGTGGAGACGATCACTCCTGGCGCTGCCTTCTCCGATGATCTGCTGGATGGGTCGCGAAACAACTACCTGTGCGCCCTCAATGCCGAAGGCGATCTCGTCGGAATCGCCGCCGTTGATCTCTCGACTGGCGAGATGAGACTGACGACTTCACCCGTGGCGGATCTGGAATCCGCATTGTCCCGCTTCACGCCCGGCGAGGTGATCATCGCCCGCGGCTCAAGTCTCGTCCACGCGTTGAAAGGACCGGCCGGCGAAGAGGGCCCGATGGTGACGGAGCGCGAAGGCTGGGAGTTCGATGCCCAACTCGGTCGGGATCAACTTGCCGAACGTTTTCGCGTTAGTTCTCTGGAAGCATTTGGCATCGAAGATGGTGATCGTGTCAGCGTGGGAGCGGCTGGGGGCCTGCTTCGGTATCTCGCCGAGCTTCAGCCTGGCGGGATACCCCACCTCACGCGCCCGCGCATCGACCGACCGGGCGGCAGCATTCCACTCGACGAGATGACCAGGCGGAACCTGGAGATTGTCGAGTCGATGCGAGGCGGCGAGACGTCGGGGACCCTCCTTGGCGTTCTGGACCGCACGCTGACTCCCATGGGGGCCCGCATGATGCGGGAGTGGCTGCTGGCCCCGCTCGTCGATCGCAACCTGATCGAAGCACGACTGCGCGCCGTCGACGCACTCAGCGACACGCTCGTTCGCAGCGCGATGCGCGAGGCGCTCGATGGAGTGCGCGACATCGAGCGACTGGGTGGAAAAACGGCGGCAGGACGCGCCTCCCCGCGCGAGCTGCGGGCTCTCGGAGACTCGGTCGCGCGACTTCCAATGGTGGAATCAGCGCTCGAACGTGCCCGTTCGTTTGCATTGGAGCATGGGGAATCCGCCTTTGATCGTCATGTGGCCACGTGGGACGGATGCGGAGATCTTGGTGAGGAAATCTCCCGCATGCTCGTCGACAGACCTCCGGTTGCGATCGGAGACGAATCCAGCATACGCGAAGGAGTCGACGCAACCTTGGACGAGTGGAGGGCGCTTAGGGATGGAGGCAAGGACGGAATCGCGCGGATCCAGGCAGAAGAACGGGCGCGAACCGGAATAAGCTCGCTGAAGGTCGGATACAATAAAGTGTTCGGTTATTTCATCGAGATCTCCAACAGCAACTCTCATCTCGTTCCCGCCGACTATCAGCGTCGACAGACACTCGCGGGCGCAGAGCGATATGTGACTCCCGTACTCAAGGAATACGAGGAACGGGTGTTGACCGCCGCAGAGAGAGTCGAGAATCGCGAACGCGAATTGTTCGACGGACTGCGCACTCGCGTCGGCAGCGAGATCGCCCGTCTGCAGTCAGTGGCCAGAATCGTCGCTGAGCTCGACGTGCTGGCATCGCTCGCGGAAGTTGCCGAGCGAGAGGGCTACGTCCGGCCGGAGCTGACGGATGACTTCTCACTGGAGATCACCGCGGGACGCCACCCGGTGGTCGAGCGAATGATGCCGCGGGAGAAGTTCATGCCGAACGACGTGACTCTGACAGAAGATGCGCGGATGATCATCCTGACCGGACCGAACATGGCCGGCAAGTCGACGATACTGCGGCAGGTAGGATTGATCGTGCTGATGGCACAGGCCGGTAGCTTCGTCCCCGCTTCGCGCGCGCGGATCGGGATCATCGACCGCCTCTTCACGCGTGTGGGCGCGAGCGACAATCTGGTTCGCGGCCAGTCGACGTTCATGGTGGAGATGTCGGAAACGAGCGCGATCCTTCATACCGCGACGAGGCGGAGCCTTGTACTTCTGGATGAGATTGGGCGCGGCACATCGACGTATGATGGGATTTCGATCGCATGGTCGGTGAGCGAGCACATCCACGATAGGATCGGCTGCAAGACTGTGTTCGCGACCCACTACCACGAGCTGACACAATTAGCAGATAGCTTAGTAGCAGTTCGCAACTATAATGTACAGGTGCGTGAAGCGGGGGACGAAGTGCTCTTTCTACACAGGCTGCTGCCCGGAGGTGCGGACCGGTCTTATGGGATCGAGGTCGGGCGGCTGGCCGGACTTCCGCCCAGCGTCCTCAAACGCGCGAAGGAATTGCTGAAGCTTCTCGAAGCGGAACAGATCGTGCCCCGACATGGGCACGTCTCGCGAGCCGCGCCCGCTATTCCCGATGACCAGCTGGCCCTATTCGGATCGATGACGCATCCCGTCGTTCAGCAGCTGAGAAAACTGGAACCCAATGCCATGACACCCATTAAAGCTTTGGAAGTATTGGCGCGCCTCGTCGAGGAGTCGAAGCAGGAAGAGGGGAAAGTCCAAGGATGAATTCGAGACTCGGGCGTTTGTGTACGCTGGTGCTTCTGATGAGCGTGGCCGGATGCAAGAAGGGCGAAAGCTCGAGCCTGCCCTTTCAGACGGTGGGAAGACAGCCGGACAACGCTCCGGTGATGCTGAACAAGGAGCTTCCCTTCCGCTACCCGCCCGCACTGTACGCGCAGAAAGTTCAGGGCAACGTCACGCTCCGTATCTACATCGACAGCAACGGAGCGATTATAGCGGATTCGACACGTGTGGCTGAAACTTCGGGCTTCAGCGCGCTGGATTCCGCTGCCATGAAGGGATCGCGCGATCTGAAGTTCGATCCGGCGAAGACGCGAGGTCAACCGGTGCCGGTGTCGATTCTACTTCCCGTTTTCTTCAGGCATCCCGATGCGCAGCCACTGGCTGGCGACTCGATCATCAAGCGGGACTCCGTGACGGCCAGCACCACGGTTGTGCCGGCTCCGGACACTCTAAAGCCCGTTGTCGCTGCCAAGCCGGCTCCGAAGAAACCGGCGGCCCGAAAATCTACGAAGCGTAGAACCCGCTAGATGAGGCACGAACGGAATCGCCATCTCTACGACAACGTCCTCGAGACGATCGGATGGACGCCCCTGATCAGGCTGAATCAAGTGACGCGGGGAATCCGCACGCCCGTATTCGCCAAGGCAGAGTTTTTCAATCCAGGCGGATCGGTAAAGGACAGAATCGGGTTGCCGATCATAGAAAGGGCTGAAAAGGAAGGAAAGCTCAAGCCGGGCGGAACTATCGTGGAAGGCACGAGCGGAAACACCGGCATCGGCCTCGCGATCGCAGCCGCGCTCCGGGGCTACAAGTGCATCTTCACGATGCCCGACAAGATGTCACAGGAGAAGGTTCGGCTTCTGAAGGCCTTCGGTGCCGAGGTGATCGTGACGCCGACTGCAGTCCCGCCCGATCATCCGGATCACTACGTGATGATGGCCAAGCGGATTGCCTCCGAGACACCGAACGCAATTCTGGCCGACCAGTTCTATAATGACGCCAATCCGGAAGCGCATTACGCCACGACTGGCCCCGAGCTGTGGGAGCAGACGGAGGGGAAGATCACGCACTTCGTAGCATCGGCGGGCACGGGCGGCACTTTGACGGGCGTCGGTCGCTACCTGAAGGAGCGGAACAAGAATATCAAGATCATTGCGGGTGACCCCGCGGGCTCGATACTGGCCGAATACTGGCGAAGCAAGGGAAAGAACAAGATCGAAGGCACGCCGTACAAGATTGAGGGGATCGGGCAGGACAAGCTTCCCGGTACGCTCGACATGAGCATAATAGATGACTACCAAACGGTGAGCGACAAGGAGTCCTTCGCGATGGCCCGCCGCCTCACGCGCGAGGAGGGATTGTTTGTGGGCGGATCGTCGGGACTCATTACGTCGGTCGCGCTGAAAATTGCGCGCGAGCTGGACGATCCGAAGGCGATGGTGGTGACGGTCCTGTGTGACACCGGGGAACGGTATCTGTCCAAGCTATACAGCGACGAATGGATGCGTGAAAATCAGATGCTCGACACCCCCAAAGTCGCGCTGCATACAGTTCTCGGAAGAAAAAACGGGGGCGCACCAACGATGGTGAGTGTGGCGCCCGGGGCAACTGTTCGCCAGGCAATTGGCCTGATGAGCCTGCACGACGTCTCACAGCTTCCCGTGATGGACGGCGCAAATTGCGTGGGCTCGGTAAGCGATTGGTCGTTGTCGCAAAAAAGCCTCGAGAATCCCAAGCTGCTCGAAACGACTGTCAGTGAGATAATGGATTCTCCATTCCCGATGGTCGCGTCGGATCAACCTGTGGACAGCGTGGTCAAACTGCTCTCGAAATCGAACCCAGCGGTGCTCGTACAGGAGCATGGCCTGGTGCAGGGAATCGTCACACGGTCCGACATGCTGCATTTCATGATGTCCCGCTAAAAGGAAAAGGAAGTAATGAACATCACGGTTCTCATGGGCGGTACATCTTCCGAACGGAACGTGTCGCTTGCATCGGGCATTCGCATCGTCCAGGCGCTGCGCGGCAATGGACACAGGGTTACCGCGCTCGACCCAGCGCGGGGGGCGATCAGCGATGCCGAACAGCGCGAGCTGGCTACGGGCAAGGTGGGGACTGAACCACCATCGCTCGAAGCGCTATCCAAGTTCGCAGAGGGAACTTTCCTGCCCAACCTGACGTCGATGAAGGAGATCAAGGACGCGGATGTCGCGTTTCTCGCGCTCCACGGTGGGCAGGGAGAGGACGGGACAATTCAGGCGCTGCTGGACATGGCGCATGTGAAATACACGGGCAGCGGGCATCTCTCGAGCGCCCTGGCGATGGACAAGGATCTCTCGAAGAAACTATTTCGAGCGGCGGACGTAAAGACGGCCGACTGGCTGATGGCTCCCGCTACGACCGAGCAGGTGGAAGGAATGCTCGGCCTCCCAGTCATCGTAAAGCCATCGAAGCAGGGATCGACGGTCGGATTGACCTTGGTGAAGAAACGGAGCGATCTCCCGGGTGCAATCGAGGAAGCTCTCAAGTACGACGATGAAGTCATGATCGAGAGGTTCGTAGCCGGGCGGGAGCTGACTGTCGGGGTGCTCGGGGATGTTGCCCTCCCCGTCGGAGAGATCATCTCGAAGCACGAGATCTACGACTATGAGTGCAAGTATACGGCGGGAATGGCGACGGAGGAGTTTCCCGCGAAGATCTCCCGCGAAGCTACGGAAAGGGTGCAGCAACAGGCGTTAGCAGCGTTCAAGTCTCTAAAGCTGAATGGATACGCCCGAATAGATTTCCGACTGACGACCGAAGGCGAGTTCTACTGTCTGGAAGCCAACACGTTGCCCGGAATGACCGAGCTCAGTCTGATACCGCAGGGCGCCGCGGCGATGGGAATCAAGTTCCCGGAGCTGTGCGAGCGGATAGTCCAGCTCGCACTCGAAGAGGGCATTTAGGAACCCTTCGTCGCGCGTTGTGTCTTAGATGTAGGTCCCTTCGCAGCAGGTCGGTATGAGCGAGCTGTACGAGACAACGGAGTCTCCGCGCATGACGCGCGCTGTCCAGTGGCTGTTGGCACTGAACATCGGAGTTTATTTCCTGCAGCTCACGCTGTTCGGACAGGACGCGATCTACTCGGCGCTAGCTCTGGATCCGGCACGGTTCCCCGAAGCCTGGTGGACCGTCGTGACGTACATGTTCGTGCACGCGTGGCTGGCCCATATCGCGTTCAACATGTTCACGCTCTGGATGTTCGGCCCCCGGCTCGAGCGCGTCTGGGGCAGCCGCACTTTCCTCCAGTTCTACCTCTGGTGCGGGCTGGGCGGCGCGATTGCGCATCTGATATTTGCGCGGCACACTGCAGTTATCGGAGCTTCGGGTGCCATCAGCGGAGTGCTCGTCGCCTATGCGCTGCGCTGGCCCGATGAAGAGGTATACCTCTTCGGTGTAATCCCGATGAAATCGCGGTGGCTCATCGCGGCGATGATCGGGATGAACATAATCTTCGCCCTGTCCCCGAGCTCCGGGATCGACTGGACCGCTCACGTTGGTGGAATGGCCTTCGGATGGCTGGTACTAAAGCTGTCGTCGATTGGCGGGCTCACTCGAGTGAGGGGATGGGTTTCTTCAGTTCCGGAAGAGTCGGAGGACATGCCGCGCGCAGTTCCAAGAAAGCGCCCGCCCATGCAGGACCGCGCCCGCGGAGTGGACGAGGTAGTGGCGCGCAGCAATGCCATTGTGCTTCGTGAGAGCAAGCCGCTGCAGCACGTTCCGCGTCAGGAGTCGACAAAGGAGTACGCGGCCAGGGTGAACAGCGTGCTCGACAAGATTTCTCAGCAGGGGATCGACAGCCTGACCAGAGACGAAAGACGCCTGCTCGAGGAGATGTCGCGCAAGCTGCGCGACGAGTGATTTGCTCGGATTGATCCGATCGACGGATGGGTGCATCGTTCGGGATGCCAAGACCTGAGCTCCTCGAGACCTTCGACAATCCCTATGCCGACCGTGATTACGAGATCCACATGGATTGCTCGGAATTCACGTCGCTTTGTCCGCTTGGAGGGATAGAGAGCGACGCGGAGGAGCTCGCGCTACTTAAGGGAGGGGCGCCCGACTTTGGGACCATTCGCATCACCTACATCCCGGCCAAGCAGTGTCTGGAGCTCAAGAGCCTGAAGCTGTATCTGTGGAGCTACAGGAATGACGGCATATTTTACGAGCGTGCGGTGAATCGGATTCTCGACGATCTCGTGGCGAGCTCATCCCCGAAATGGATGCGAGTCGTGGGCGACTTCAACGTCCGAGGCGGCGTGAAGTCGATAATAACGGCAACCCACGGCGGGCGGCCGTCCACGAAGTAGCTCGGCGCAACGGTTGATAAGGAGCATATAGACGTTTTAATTGTTGCATCCGGACGCGAGTCCGGATTCGGCTAGGTAGCTCAGTTGGTAGAGCAGCGGACTGAAAATCCGCGTGTCGGCGGTTCGATTCCGTCCCTAGCCACTGAAGATGCTTGACGACGCAAAGCGGAGATCTCTCTCCTTCGCTCCGTCTCATCTGGCTGATGTCCTTCGCCCTCCGTCGCAGATCCCAGAACGAGGCCAAATGCCAGTAAGTCGTGTTCGCACGTGCGCGAACGGTCTGATTGCCACTCTCGTAGTACTTGCCTCCCTCCTGTCGGCAGCCGCCCTCGAGGCACAGACAGTCTCGGATCGGTTCAGACAGCGGACAGACCGATCATTGGCGCGACAGTCCGACTTCTCGAGCTCGATCGCATCGAGCGCACGGGGGCGGAAGGGCAGTTCAGCTTCTCGAACGTCCCGGCAGGAGTCTACAGAGTGTACGTCGGCATTGCCGGCTACGCCTCGGCGACCGACACAATCACAGTGACCAGCGGTACTGCGAGGATTTCGTTCCATCTCGGTGAATCCGCGATCAGGCTGAGAGAGGTCGTTGTCTCGGCGTCGCCATCCGCAAGAACTTCCGACGAGCAGTATCAATCGACCGCGTCAAAATCGTTGGTGGAATTTCAGACCAGTCCCGGAACGACTTTCGCCGAGAAGATCTCGGATCCTCAGGCAACCGATCCGAATTTTCAGACCCTGAACGCTTCCCGGCTCTCAAACGCGGTGACAGCGTCGCTTGGCGCGATCCAAGTGCTGACGGCGCATTTGACGGGTTCGTTGAGTGTCGCCCGTTCATTTCGCGCGCCCACCGTTC
>JBBQFZ010000002.1:0-103304 GCA_038322455.1 Gemmatimonadales bacterium
GGAAGAAAATCACGCGGCGCGATTTCGTCGCCGATGCGGGAAAGATCGGTCTCGGAGTAATGATCGTGCCGCGCCACGTGCTGGGCGGAGTGGGATTTCAGGCGCCCAGCGACACGATCAACTTCGCGGTGATCGGATTCGGCGGGATGGGATCGGAGAACGCGCTCGAGCTGGCCAAGACGGAAAATCTCGTCGCGTTCGCGGACGTCGATTTCGGCTACTCCGAGAAGCAGGTCGCCGACAAGCTCCAGGACGACAAGAAGAAAAGCAGGCCCGAAGGCATCACCCTCAAGCAGAAATTCGACAGGGCAGCGCGGTATTCGGATTTCCGGGAGATGCTGGACAAGCAAAAGGACATCGACGGGGTCGTCATCGCGACGCCTGACCACGTTCACGCGGCGGCCGCAAAAGCGGCGATGCAGATGGGGAAGCACGTTTACGTTCAGAAGCCGCTCACATATTCCGTTCATGAAGCGCGCGTGCTTCGGGAGATGGCGCTCGCCAACCCGAAGATCGTCACTCAGATGGGCAATCAGGGGCATTCGAGTGAGGGTGCGCGGCTCGTCAATGAATGGATCCAGGCGGGCATCATCGGACCGGTCCACGAGGTCCACGTCTGGACCAATCGGCCGGTCGTCTACTGGCCGCAGGGAGTTCCTCGGCCAACCGGTGTTCCCGCCGCACCCGCACCGCCAAGCCCCTTCGGGAATCCGTACAGCTTTCGCTACGTCAATCAGCTCCTCGCATCGGCAATGGGGTCCTACCCGGTTCCCCCGGGATTGCACTGGGATCTATACCTCGGCCCGATCGCCGAAGACGTTCCCTACCATCCGATCTACCACCCCTTCAACTGGCGGGGCTGGGTTCATTTCGGCGTCGGCGCGCTCGGCGACATGGGCGCCCACCTGATCGATCATCCGTACTGGGCGCTCGGACTCACCTATCCGACGAGCGTCGAAGCGACTTCCACGCAGTGGGGGACGATGCCGATTGCTCCCGATCCCTCGGCCCCCGCTGGATCGCGCGAGGCGCGCGGGTACAACAGACCCGTTTCATATCCGGTCGCCACCGCTGTGCACTACCAGTTCGCAGCGCGCGGGACCGCGCCGCCGGTCAAGCTCAGTTGGTACGATGGCGGGCTTTATCCTCCGCGCCCCGATGTCTTGCCCGACGACGTCACGCTCAAGAGCGAAGGCGGCGTCATCTTCATCGGCGAGAAGGGAATCCTCATGAACGACACCTATGGCTCGAATCCGCGCCTCTTTCCCGTGTCGCTCACCGAAGAGGCGGCGCTCGTCCCCAAGACGTACGCGCGAATCCCGTGGAGTCACGAGATGAACTGGGTGAAGGCGATCAAGGGCGAGACGAAGGCGAGCTCTCCGCTCGAGTACGCCGCCCAGCTGACCGAGACGATGCTGCTCGGGATCGTCGCGCTCCGCACGGGGCAGGGCAGGAAGATTCTGTACGACGGCGAGCGGATGGCTATCACCAACATACCCGAAGCCAATCAATACCTGACGCGAGACTATCGCGCGGGCTGGGCAGTCTGACCAATTCATTCAGGGGAATCCATGATGCACGGACCAGCGGCGCGCGCAGCGATCATCTCCCAGCTTGCGCTTGTTGTCGTGGGTTGTACGTCGGTGGGCAATAGCGTCCCGGCGAGTACCACCGCGGCTGGGGCGACCCCGTTGACCTCGGAGCAGCAGGCGGCCGGCTGGCGATCACTCTTTGACGGTTCGACGACCTCGGCGTGGCGCGGATACCACCAGCAGACATTCCCCGCAGCGTGGACAATCGTCGATGGAGTGCTCACCAAGACCGGATCTGCTGAAGACATCATCACCAGGAATCAGTTCGGAAATTTCGAGCTCGCCTTCGACTGGAAACTGGCCAAGGGCGGAAACGCCGGCGTCTTTTACAAGGGCACCGAGGAATACGACCACATCTACTGGAGCGCTCCGGAGTACCAGCTTCTCGATGACCCGAATCACCCGGACGGACAGAGCAGGCTTACGTCCGCGGGCGCGGCTTACGCGCTTTACCCATCGCCGGCGGGAGTGGTCAAGCCGGCCGAGCAGTGGAATTCGAGTCTCATCGTCGTCAATGGAAGTCGCATTCAGCACTGGCTGAACGGGCAGAAGCTTCTCGAGTACGAGATCGGCAGCCCCGACTGGGAAGCCAAGGTCAAGGCGAGCAAATTCGTCGCATGGCCGCACTATGGCCGCGCGCCCCGCGGCTTCATCGGGATTCAGGGAGACCACGATGGAGCGCTTTTCATTCGGAACGTTCGAATTCGGGAGCTGAAATGAGCGCAAGAGCGCGGCTCTCGACGATGATGTTCCTCCAGTATTTCATCTGGGGGGTTTGGTTCGTCACGATGGGCACGTACCTCGGCCAGACGCTCCACTTCACCGATCGGGAGATCGGTCTCGCCTACGGTGCGACCGCGATCGCGGCCCTGGTCTCGCCCTTCTTCATGGGCGTCGTCGCCGATCGGTACTTTTCGAGCGAGAAGCTTCTCGCTGTGCTGCATCTCCTCGGCGGCATTCTGATGTACCTGGTGTCGCTGCAGACAACGTTCGCGACCTTTTATCCTCTGCTCATTTTGTACGCGCTCTGCTACATGCCCACGCTCTCCCTCACAAATTCGATCTCGTTCCATCACGTGCGCGATCCCGGCCGCGATTTTCCGTTCATCCGCGTTCTTGGAACGATCGGGTGGATCGTCGCTGGAATCCTGGTGGGAAAGGTATTTCACGCGGATGCGCTGGTTCTCCCGATGCGACTCGCCGCCGGCGCTTCAATGGTGATGGCTGCGTACTCGCTCGCGCTTCCGCACACACCGCCGAGAGCGGCCGGCACGAGTTTCAGCGTTCGTGATGCGCTCGGGCTCGACGCGCTTGCCCTTCTCAAGAACCGCGACTTTTTCATCTTCGTGTTGGGATCGTTCCTTCTTTGCATTCCGCTCCAGTTCTACTACACCTTCGCCAATCCATTCCTGAACGAGGTCAAGGCGCCCGACCCGGCATTCATCCAGACGTTCGGGCAGATGTCCGAGATCGGCTTCATGCTGCTCCTGCCCTTCGCCCTGCGGAAATTCGGCATCAAGGTCATCATGCTCGTTGGTATGGCGGCGTGGGCACTCCGCTACCTGGCATTCGGGATGGCTGCCGTGGGCCCCGTGATGGCGCTCATCTACATCGGCATTCTTCTTCACGGCGTGTGCTACGACTTCTTTTTCGTCGCGGGGCAGATCTATACCGATCAGCGGGCGGGCGAGAAGGTGCGCGCCGCGGCGCAGGGACTCATCAACTTCGTCACCAACGGGCTCGGATACTTCATCGGAGCGTTCGTGTCGGGCGCGGTGGTGAACCGCTACGCGGTGCCGAATCCGTCCTGCACCGACGCAGCAGCGACCGCGCATCAATGCCTCAAGGTCACGCACGACTGGCATTCCATCTGGCTCGTTCCCTCAGTGGGGGCGCTTGCGGTATTCATTCTATTCGCAATTCTGTTCAGACCCAGGGGAGGCAACGCGGTACCGGGCACGACAGACGGGGCCGCGGCCGGCGCGCTCGCTTAGAGCGAGATCTCGGACACGTCGGCGAAAGGGACGCGCCGGAGCGGAAGTAACAGAAATCCGCTCCAGGGCGTAGGGCAATCGAACGCGTCAACTAAAGGGAAACATGGACGACCCAGCCAAGGTCATGATCGCGGTTTCGTTCTTCGCGTCAGCGGCCTATTCCATCAGGGCCATCGCGCGGGCCTTCGTCGCGGACAAAGAAGAAGAGACGCGCGTCGAGCGCCAATCGACCCCCTCGCTAACCGACGCAAGGCTCGCCCGCATCGAACAAAGCGTCGACGCGATTGCGCTCGAAGTGGAGCGTATCTCGGAAGGGCAACGCTTCACCACCAAGCTGCTGAGCGAGAATAGCCGGCCTTTTCAAAAGCCCGCTGCCCGACAACTGTCGAGTAACACACCTACCTGAAATCGGAGAGCTCCGTGTCGTCAGGAAAATCGGCATTCGCTCTGATGCTACTCGCCTCACTCGCCACCGCGTGCGGCAAGGATGAGCCCGAAACCAAACCGGTCCTGACGCAGCGACAGAAAGACAGCATTCTCGCCCAATCCACAATTCCGGGCGCAAAAGCCGTCAAGCACGCGCTTCGAACTGCCGACTCAGCATCGGCGCGCCAATACGGGATCGATTCCTCGGAGAAACCGTGATCTGAGCACTCCGATGGGGTTGCGTGAGATGATTACGATTTGCTCAGACATCTCATGGCTCCCAAAAAAAAGCGCCCTCCGAGTACGGAGGGCGCTTTTGATTTCGGAAAAGATGGCTACCTGCTCGGGGCTGTTCGTCCCATACCCTTTGCGGCTGGCTTTGCTGGGCCATCGGCTTCTTTGGCCGCGTTGGCCGCCCTTACCTCGTCGGTGTCGGCGAAGCTTACGTCCTTGCCCCGCTGCTTCAACAAATTGATGATGCCGACCTTGTCGGTTGCCTTGAGGTAGGCTTCCTGCGGTTCCACCATCCGTGTGTCGACGAGATCGATCAGTGCGTCGTTCATCGTCACCATGCCCAGTCTGCGCGACGTCTGCAGCACGGAAGGCAGCTGGAAGGTCTTGCCTTCGCGAATCAGGTTTGACACCGACGGCGTCGATAGCATGATCTCACGCGCGGCCACCCGGCCGCCGCCGATCTTCTTGCAAAGCACCTGCGAGATGACGCCCTTGAGCGACTCGGAAAGCATCACTCGGATCTGGGCCTGCCTATCTGGTGGGAACTGGTCGATGACGCGGTCAACGGTGCTGACCGCTGTCGACGTATGGACCGTGCCGAAGACGAGGTGACCCGTTTCCGCCGTTTCGATTGCCATGGAAACGGTTTCCAGGTCGCGCAGCTCACCGACGAGAACGATGTCCGGATCCTCGCGCAGCGCCGCCCGCAGCGCGTGCTTGAAGGAAGAGGTGTGAACGCCCACGTGGCGCTGCGTGATGAGGCACTTCTTGCTTTCGTGTACAAACTCGATCGGATCCTCGATCGTGATGACGTGATCCGAGCGCGTGCGGTTGATGAGATCGATCAGCGCGCAGAGCGTCGTGGACTTTCCCGACCCCGTCGGCCCGGTGACGAGCACGAGGCCTTTTGTCAGGTGACAGAGGCGCTGCACTTCCTGGGAAAGTCCCATCTGCTCGACATTGACGACGGCCGCCGGGATGGCGCGGAAAACGGCGCCGATGCCTTTGCGATCGCGCAGCGCGTTGCCACGGAAGCGCGCGAGGCCGACGATCTCGTGCGCGAAATCGGTGTCGTTTATTTCCTTGAACTCGACGCGATTCTGCTCGAGCATCACCGACGCCAGCATGACGTCAATCTCTTCCGAGCTCAACGATGGCTCACCGGCGATCGGCGCAATCTCGCCGTTCGCGCGCAGGAGCGGCGGGGAACCGGCGCGCAAATGCAGATCCGATGCCTTGTTGCTCACCAGTAGCCGCAACAGAGTCTCGATCTTCTCCAGTGCGCGATCTCCCCCTGCTTCGACGCTCGGGGCTTCAGCGCGCGAGACTTCCGGACGCGCCACGTCTACCGGCGCTTGCTCGGCTCCTGGGGTTGTCAGCTTCGCACTTCCACGCGCCCTCGGCTCTATGCGCGCGGAGATCTTCCCGTTCTGGGTCAGCGAGACTTCAAACAGCCCATCTGTCGACGAGTATTCGAATCGCACCGCTCCGTTCAGGTCGAGCGAATGGGGCGCAGCGGCAGGCGCTATCTCGCGCACGAGCGTGAGAATCTGCGCGCTCGTAAGCGGCTGCTTCATCACGGGTCGGGGCGAGTCCTTGATCATCACCGTCGCAACTTCGCCTTCCGACAGATTCAATGCCGAGGCGTTGTTGGAAACCAGGATGTTGAGAAAGCGATCTAGCTGAGCCATTTCAGTCCAGTGGACGAACGCGGTCGATCAGCGAACAATTGATCAACCGTGCATCGTTTGAGGTATAGAGGGTCAGAAAGCGCGATTTGAGCGCGTTCAGATAGTCGAGCACGCGGGCCCGATCGGGAGGTCCTTCGAGCTTGATCGAGCCGAGTCGGACTTCGCCTCCAACCAGGACTACCTGGAGGAGTGCCGTCGGACTGGGAAGGCCCCGCGGCGGAAGGTCGGTTGCTTCTTCGCGCCTGTCGGCGGCGACTTCCGCGACCCGTTCCTTGGAGACGAGTATGACTTCGGAGTTTTCGAGCTCGAGAGGGAAAAACGGCGTCTCGGCATTGAACAGCTCCGACACGTCCTCGAGCTCGAAGGGGCGATATGAAGAGACGTGGATGAACACACTTCCTTTGACTTCTTCCCCGCCGAGCATCGTGAGAATGACTGCTTTACGAGTCGTTTCTATGCGGTACTGATTCGCGCTAAAAGTTGTCAACGACATGAATGCGCGCGATGGGTTGGGCGTGAGAACTTCACTCGGTAGTAAGACTCTTTCCCGCCCCTTCAAGTCACGGCATACGGTTAGTACAAAGGGCTTGATTTCCCGGGTAAAATCACCATTCCCGGTGCACACAAAGATGACGTTACCCCCGCACTAGTGGCGTCGCCCCATCGGCCTTACTTTCTCGTGTCCTCAACGACGGATTTGGCCGATGACTTTCGTGCTCCAACCGCAGCGGAAGACCCATGACGTCTGCATCGTAGGCTCGGGTGCCGGAGGTGGAATGGCCGCCTACGTCCTGACCCGCGCCGGCGCGAACGTGTTGCTTCTGGAAGCGGGAGGACCGTGGGACAACACGCGCGACTCGGCGATGTTCAAGATGCCCTACGAGTCGCCGCGACGAGGTGCGTCGACCAAGGAGCGCCCCTTTGGCGAATTCGATGGATGCATTGGAGGCTGGGAGCTCGCGGGAGAGCCATTCACAAAGGCCGAAGGCACGGACTTCATGTGGTGGCGGGCGCGAATGGTTGGAGGGCGCACGAATCACTGGGGTCGCATCTCGCTCCGGTTCGGACCCGACGACTTCAGAGCCAGGAGCCGCGACGGACTCGGCGACGATTGGCCGATCGGGTACGAGGATGTTGCTCCCTACTATGATCGAATCGACAAGCTGATCGGAGTATTCGGCAACAACGACAATCTGCCCAACCATCCGGGCGGATATTTTCTGCCGCCGCCAAAGCCCCGCTGTTACGAGCTGATGGTCAAGGATGCCGCGGATGCGCTGAACATCACGTGCGTGGCGGCGCGACTTTCGGTGATTACCAAGAACCACAACGGCCGAGCGGCCTGCCACTACTGTGGCCAGTGCGGGCGCGGCTGCATGACGAACTCGAACTTCTCCTCGACCAACGTCCTGATTGCGCCCGCACTGAAGACCGGGCGGCTGACGCTCGTGACCCATGCTATGGCACACGAGATCACGCTTGACAATCGCGGCCTCGCGAGCGGCGTCTCTTACATCGACACCAGAACTGGAGCGCAAAACCACGCCAGGGCGCGGGTCGTGGTGGTGGCCGCGAGCGCCTGCGAATCGGCGCGTCTGCTCCTGAATTCCAAATCGTCAAACTTTCCGAACGGGCTGGCCAATTCCAGCGGCGTCGTCGGCAAGTACCTCACCGACACGACTGGGACGGGCGTGGGCGGGTTCATCCCGAAAATGGTGGATCACGTCCCGCACAATGAGGACGGCGTTGGCGGCAACCACGTCTACATGCCGTGGTGGGGCGACAACAAAAAGCTCGGCTTCCCGCGCGGATATCACATAGAAGTCGGTGGTGGGCTCTACCCGCCCGACTACGGCTTCCTGGGAGGTATTCAGGAATATCCGTCAGGCGGAGGGTACGGGAAGTCTTTGAAAAACGACTACCGCAAGTATTATGGCGCCTCGGTTTATTTCTCCGGCCGCGGCGAGATGATCCCGAACGACCAGAGCTACTGCGAGCTCGACCCCACCGTGAAAGACAAGCATGGAATCCCGGTGCTCCGCTTCCACTGGCAGTGGAGCGACTACGAGTACAACCAGGTTCGCCATATGCAGGAGACCTTCCGCTCGCTCATCGATCAGATGGGCGGCAAGGTTTCAGATGAGATGCCCCAGCGGCAGAAGGGTTACGGGATTGCCACCGGTGGATCCATCATCCACGAGCTCGGCACAGTACGCATGGGAACCGACCCGACAAAATCGGTCGTGGATGCGAACTGTCGCGCGCACGACGTGAAGAACCTTTTTGTCACCGACGGAGGGCCCTTCGTTTCGCAGGCCGACAAGAATCCAACATGGACCATCCTCGCGCTATCGATGCGCACCAGCGAATACATAGCACAGGAACGCAAGCGGGGGACACTCTGATGTCTGACGAGATTGAAACAACCGAGGCGGCTCAGGCAGAGTCCAAGGTGGACAACGAAGCGCTGACGGAAAATGGGATGAGCCGGCGCGACGCGGTTCAGCGGCTGGCGTCGCTTTCCTTCGCTGCGGTGCTCAAGATCCCGCGCAGCGATTACGAGAAGGCATGGAGCCTCGCCGATGCTGCCCGCGACCCGGCGAACGGCGAGGCCTTCGCGCCGAAATTCTTTACCGCCGCGGAGTTCCGGACGGCCGGCATCCTCTCCGACATGATCATCCCCCGCGACGAGCGCTCAGGCAGCGCGACCGATGCGGGCGTGCCCGAGTTCATGGACTTCATCATGATCGATCGGCCGAACAATCAGAAATGGATGCGCGCCGGTTTGGCATGGCTCGATGCGCAGTCGACGACGCGATTCGGCAAGGCGTTCGCCGGCGCTACAGAGCAGCAGCGGGAACAGATACTGAACGACATCGCCTGGCCAGCGCGCGCGCCCGCGGCGATGTCCGACGGAGTTGAATTCTTTAACCATTTTCGCGACCTCACGTCGTCTGGATTCTGGTCGAGCCGAATGGGCGTAAAGGACCTGCGCTACATAGGCAACACGTTCAATCCGAACTGGAACGGCTGCCCACCGGAAGCGCTCGCCAAGCTCGGCGTGACGTACGCGAAGTTCGACCCAAAAAACCTTCGCCTCACCCCTCCATAGCGCGATGACTGCAACATTCAGCGGAGAATGAAATGAGTGGCGAACGCCTCGGTATCGGATTCGTAGGCAGCGGCTTTAACGCACGTTTTCACGTGCAGTCGTTCACCGGCGTGCGCGACGCCGACGTGCGCGGTGTGTGGAGCCCCAACGAAGCGAACGCGGCGTCTACGGCGGCGCTAGCCCGCGAGCACGACGTCGGTGAGGCCCGGCCCTACAAGTCCATTCGCGACATGATCGCGGATCCCGCCATCAACGCGCTCTGGATATGCGGCCCGAACCAGGCCCGCATCAAGAACATCGAAGAGATCGTGGACGCCATAAAGACCGGGGCCGGCACGCTGCGCGGACTCGCCTGTGAAAAGCCGCTCGCTCGAAATGTCGCCGAGGCGAAGAAGGCGGCGGCGCTCGCGGCTGAAGTCGGCCTCAACACCGGCTATCTCGAGAACCAGCTATTTTCGCCCGACATCACGCGCGGCCGAGAACTGATATGGGCACGCGGGGCCGCCCTCACCGGCCGACCGTACCTGGCGCGAGCTGCGGAAGAGCATAGCGGCCCTCACATGCCGTGGTTCTGGCAGGGTGCCATGCAGGGCGGCGGAGTGCTCAACGACATGATGTGCCATTCTGTCGAGGTCGTGCGACACCTGCTCACCAAGCCGGGATCGCCGAGGTCGTCGATCAAGCCTGTCTCGATCAGCGCGCACATCGCCTCGCTCAAGTGGAGCCGGCCCGAATACGCGAAGCGGCTTTCCGAGACGATGGGAAAGGAAGTCGACTACACGAAGCGGCCCTCCGAAGATTTCGCGCGCGCGACCATCGAGTACGAATCCGAATCGGGCGAGCCGCTCGTCGGAGAAGTCACCACGTCGTGGAGTTTCGTTGGGGCCGGCTTGAGACTTTCCGCCGAGTTGCTGGGACCGGAGTACTCGCTTTCATGGAACACCCTCGACACCAGCCTGAAGATGTTTTTCAGCAGGGAGGTGCAGGGAAAATCGGGCGAAGACCTCGTGGAGAAGCAGAACGCGGAGATGGGTCTGATGCCCGTCGTGGCAGAAGAGGCGGCGGTGTATGGATACACTGCAGAGAATCGGCACATGGCTCGCGCGTTTCTTCGGGGCGAGAAGCCGATGCTCACATTTCAGGACGGGGTCGAGGTCGTCCAGATACTCATGGCTGCCTACATGAGCGCCCAGCAGGGGAAGACGCTGAAATTCCCGCCGGAAGGGCTGGACGCGTTCGTCCCGGACGTGGCAAAAGGGGCGTGGAACCCTCGGCGCTAGCTTACTGCTGAGCTTAACCCTATTATAAAGGGGTCGGGAGGCTGGCACGGCCAATGCTACAGATGAGGTTGACGCCGCTTCCCCTGAGGGAAAAATGAAGATCATCCGTTGGTCCGCCGCTCTCGCGATTCTTGCCGCCACCGCAGCCTGCGCCTCGGAGCGCACGCTCGCTCCACAACCTTCGACCCCCTCGTTCGTCAGCTCCATCGCGCCGACTGCGCAGCAGGTTCCGCTGCTGTTCGTCGTCGATGGCGTTCGCTACCAGCGGGACCACGTGCCATCGCTGAGCGCGGAACAAGTTGCAAGCGTGCAGGTAATGAAAGGTCATCTCGCACTCAGGCAGTACGGACCTGACGCGTCGTATGGGGTGGTGATAGTTACGACGAAGCAGCCGGCGGCGCCGCGCTCCTGAGCCGAAACGTTCGCACGCTGCAGAGCGATTGAGCAAAAAGGGCATCCGATGGATGCCCTTTGACGTTTCCGGGAGTGGGAGGAGGTGGCACCCGCTCACACCCAGTGGCATTTTGATTCCCACATGACAACTCCATTCGAGCGCCCGGGACCTGGGCGCCTGCCTCCCATCCCGGCCGCCCTTCGTCGCGCAGTGCTCTGGATCGTCGCCGGCGTCTTTGTCGCGCTGATCCTCATTCCGTGGCTCGCAAGCTTTGCGACGGACTGGCTGTGGTACGGCGAAATTGGGTTTCGTTCGGTTTTCGCCACTTCACTCGTATGGCGCATCGCACTCTTCGTCATCGGCGGTGCCGCCGCGTTCGCGTATTTCTATGGCAACGTGCGGCTCGCGCGCGGTGCGGGAACGGGTTTTCCGGTTCTGTACGTGAATCGAGGCGACGGTGTGACGGTCGACCTGTCGCGAACGCTGACGCGTTTATTTCTGCCCGCGGCCGTGCTGCTGGCTTTTCTCACTGCTGTAACCGCGTCGGCTTCGTGGATGGACGTCCTGAAGGGACTCAACGGCGTTCCCATCGGCACGCGCGACCCGTTGTTTGGACGCGACATCTCGTTCTACCTGTTCAGGCTGCCGCTGATCTCCGGCGTGCTGGGCACGCTGATCACCCTCACCGTTCTGTCTATCGTCGGCGTAACGGTGATGTACTGGATGCGGAACGACATCACGCTCCCGCCCCGCCGCGCCTCGGCCAAGCCCCGCGCGTCGAGGCATCTCGGAGCATTGCTCGTCGTTCTGTTTCTGCTGCTTGCCGTGCGGCACTGGATCGTTGGCACGGCCAGTCTTCTCTATTCCACTACTGGTCCCCTGCTCGGATCGAGCTACACCGACGTACGCGTCGCACTGCCGGGACTGTACGTCACCGCAGTCTCCGCGCTCATCGCCGCGGCGTGGATTGGCGCGGGGATAGCTCGCGGCAAAGTCATCTGGTCCGCGGTCTCGGCGACTGTTCTCTACGTGATCGTCAGCGTGCTGGCGAGGGGGATCGTGCCCGCGGCCTACCAGAAGCTCGTCGTGGCTCCCAATGAGCTGGCGCGCGAGGCTCCGTACCTGCGCAACCACATCAGCGCGACGCGCGTGGCATGGGGACTCGACAGCGTAGAGTCGCGGGATCTTTCGGGCGAAGTGCGGCTTACCATGGCGGACCTGAAGGCGAATGCCGCGACCGTGGACAACGTCCGACTGTGGGAGCGCGCGCTACTGCAGCAGACGTTCAGTCAGCTGCAGGAGATCCGCACCTACTACGATTTCGTCTCGGTAGACGATGACCGCTATGTGATCGATGGTCGCTACCGCCAGGTTCACATCGCCGCGCGCGAGCTGAATTCCGCGTCGCTTCCCACCCGCACGTTCATCAACGAGCGTCTGACGTTCACTCACGGCATGGGGATCACGATGGCGCCGGTCAATCAGGTGACCAGCGAAGGACTCCCGGTTCTCTTCGTCAAGGACCTGCCGCCCGCTTCGACGATTTCCATCAAGCTCACCCGACCGCAGATTTACTACGGCGAGCTGACCAACGATTACGTCTTTGTCGGAACCGCGCAGAAGGAGTTCGACTACCCGGCGGGCGAGACCAACATCTACACGATGTACACCGGCAGGGGTGGCGTCCCCATCGGGTCATTCATCCGCCGCGTCCTCTACGCGTTTCAGCTGGGTTCGCTGAAGATCCTGCTATCCGACGACATCCGGGACAAGGCAAGGATTCTATACCGAAGGAACGTGATGGATCGCGCCACAACCGCGCTCCCATTCCTCGATTTCGACGAAGATCCGTATCTGACCATCAACGACGCGGGCCAGCTAAAGTGGATACTCGACGCGTACACGACGAGCGACATGTACCCCTACTCGCAGCGGACCGCCAACGGCACCAACTACATGCGCAACAGCGTAAAGGTCGTGATCGACGCTTACGACGGAACCGTCGACGCGTACATCGCCGAGCCGCGCGATCCGGTGATCAAGACCTACGCGCGCATCTTCGGGCCGATCTTCAAGCCGCTCTCCGCGATGCCTGCCGATCTCAGGCGCCACCTTCGGTACCCCGGCGATCTCTTCCGTATCCAGGCAGCGCTGCACGCCACCTACCACATGGTGCAGCCGGAAACGTTCTATCACCGCGAGGATCAATGGCAGATTCCAGGCGGACTTACGAAGGGCACGAACGAGAACCCGTACATGAGACACATCATCATGAAGCTGCCCGGTGAAAAAAATCCGGAGTTCATCTTCATGACCCCTTTCACCCCGAGGGGGAAAGACAACCTTGCCGCGTGGATGGTGGCTCGGATGGACGGCGAGAATTACGGAAAGCTGTCCGTCTACCGCTTCCCCAAGCAGAGTCTTGTATACGGGCCGAAGCAAATCGCAAACCGGATCAACCAGGACACGGAGATCTCGCGTCAGCTCACACTTTGGGACCAGCGCGGGTCCGAGGTCATTCGCGGCGAGCTGCTCGTCATTCCGATCGAGGAATCGTTGATCTACGTGCAGCCTATCTATCTGCGCGCGGAAGGCGGCAGCATCCCCGAGCTCAAACGCGTGGTAGTAGCGCACGAGAACCGGGTGGTGATGGGCGAAACGCTCGAGGAGGGATTGAATGCGCTGTTCGGATCGGGCGCGACCACCCAGACACAGACGAGCATTCAGGATTCTCTCAGCACCCTGGGAGTAGCTCCGGCCCCGGTGGGCGGACCTGCCTTGTCGGCACCAACGCCCGCGATCTCAGGCGTGACCGCGGAGCTTCTCAAACAGGCGCAAACGCACTACGACCGTGCGATCGCCGCGCAGCGCGCGGGAAACTGGGCGGAGTACGGGCGCGAGATCGAGCAGCTCGGCGCTGCGATTCGCTCTCTCCGCTCGGGGCAGCGCTAGCGGGATTGCCGCGCCTCGGGGCCAGGAGGAATCTCAGGTTGCTCGCTTGAGGAAGTCCTGGACCGCCTTTCTGTAGCTACGGCCGGTCGTTATTCGCTTGCCGTTTCGCAGGATGAGAAGCTGATCACCCTGGTCGAACGGCTGCGCTTCGCGCACCTGCGCGGTGTTTACGATGGTCGAGCGGTGGACGCGGAGAAAGCGATTGTGCGGGAGTCTCGCCTCGAGACGGCTGAGCGGCTCGCGCACATCGTACGCGACTTCGGCGAGGTGGATCCGCGCGAGGTCGTCGCGCGCCTGTATCCAGAAGATCTCGTCCGGATCGAGAAAGAGAATTGTTCCGTTCACCTTTACTCCGATCCGGTTTTTGGGACCATCGAGCTCGCCGACGTACTTGAGAAGGGCTCCCAGCTGCGATGACACGCTCGGACTCCCCGAATTCTTGAGACGCTTCCTGGCCCGATCGAGCGTCTGATGGAAGCGAACGTTGTCCACCGGCTTCAACAGATAATCGAACGCGCCGAACTCGAATGCCGATACGGCGTAGTCATCGAATGCCGTCACGAAAATGACGGGTGGCATTTTGTCGGTACCGATTTCGGTGATGACGTCGAAGCCGTCGAGCTCCGGCATCTGAACGTCGAGAAATACCAGATCGAGCTTCTGAGACTTGATCGACACCACGGCTTCGAGCCCGTTTTGACACTCACCGACAATTTCAATATCGGAAACCGGGGTAAGCAGGGTGACGAGCCGCTGACGGGCGAGCGGCTCGTCGTCGACAATCAGGACGCGAAACATCGGCTCGGTCACGAGTCGCTCACCGTCGCAAGGTCCTCGATCGCCGACGCGCCATCGCGAGTGGGAGACGGCCTTCCGAGCCTGAACGGAATCGTGATCCTGACCGCATAGCCGCCTTCATCGCGGGCACCGCTCTCGAATTCGTGGGCCTCGCCGTAAAGGTGCAGGAGTCTGGTACGCGTGTTGGTAAGACCAAGCCCTGTCCCGCGCGAACGCTCGCGTGATCGACGTGCTCTGACGCCGACGCCATCATCGAGGATGGTGATCGAAAGCTTGTCGCCCACGCGTCGCGCGGTAACCTGCACGTATCCGGCGCCTGCCCGCGGGCTGATTCCGTGTCTGATCGCATTCTCGACCAGCGGCTGAAGCAATAAACTGGGCACGAACGCACCGCGCACGCCGTCCTCTATGTTGCACGTCACGCTCAGTCGATCCTCAAAGCGAACGCGTTGGATAGCCACGTAGCGATCGAGCAGTCCCAACTCGCGCTCGAGCGGAACTTCCTGTTCGCTTGAAGTGGAAAGGACCAGCCTCAGGAAATCGCTCAGCTCGGACACCATGCGCTCGGCGGCCGGCGGGTCGGTCGCGATCAGCGCCATCGCGCTATTGAGCGCGTTGAACAGAAAGTGTGGATTCAGCTGCAGCTTTAGCGTATCGAGCTCCGACTGCACCAGTCGGGTGACGACGCGCTGCCGCTCCGCGGACTCCTTGCTCGCTTCGCGAACTAGGTGCTCCACCCAGTATGTCGCGTACGTCGAAACGATACCGAAGACGCCGAGCAGGACCAGCTTGGCGGCTTCGTCGAGCGGAGTGATGCGAGCCAGCTGCACCGCATTGATGGGGTTGGTAACCATGGGCACGCGATTCGTCACCCACAGCCAGAGCAGGAGTGCCGCGTACTCGAACCACGCAAGCACGGAAATGAGCGCTGCCTTCCGCACTGATGACGCGACCGGCCTGCCCGCGAGCACGACGAAATACGTGAGAAAAATGGGCGACCTGAGGGCGAGCACGCCCGACTGGGCCAGCACGTAGCCGCCAATGATGGCGGTGACGGCGGTGACGTCCGCTATGGGATTCACGGCTGAGAGCCAGTCCGGCAGCTCGTCGCGGCGATACCAGATGAGATACTGCGCGACGGTCCACGCCAGCGTTGGCGCGAGCACGAGGACGTTCGCAGTGTTGAGGGCCTTCGACAGGTGCGGCGCGTACATCAGCGCCGATGCGGTGAGCAGGAACACGACCGCGGCCCGCACGCCGTTCAGTATTCTCTCCGCTCTGTCGCGCCTCAGGCGAAGGCTCGGTGGCGGCGCAAATGAGGACGTTGAGAATAGCTGCATCACTGGAATTTGGCTGAAGCGAGGTGGCTGGGGTAGCAGGCCGACGAGGTACCTGCTACCCCCGACGACGGTTCTGTCCTACCCGTCGTCGTGCCAATCCGATGCTCGCCCTTTAGTCTCCCGAAAGCTGTCAACGATGCCCATGCCGCGGCTGGATCCCAAACTACGTCACTCGCGGCCTGTGATGAGTCATCGGGAGGTGAAGGAGCCCGTGTCACTGGCGAGTGGCTCCTGCCGGACGGTGAAGGATTCGTTTTGTCACGGCCGGCGGGTTTGGCGCGTCGCGTGCGACAGCGGTCGAAGGTAATGTCATCGCACGATGCGTACTGAGTCCGATCATGAGAACGCCCGCGCGCTGGTTCTTCGTTACGGGTGGAACGCCACAGCGTATCAGATTCTCAATCCGGGCATCGAGCTGTGGTTCTCGCGCGCTGGCGACGGGGTTGTGGGATTCGTCAAGCACCGGCAAACGCGGGTCGTGGGTGGCGCGCCGGTCTGCGAGCTAGCGCGCCTGGAGTCGATCCTTTCGGAATTCGCAGATGACACACGGGCCCAAGGGGAGCGGCTGTGTTTTTTCGGGGCGGGGGAGCGGCTCGATGCCAAGCTCGGAAGCAGCTCGCGCTGGGCCCGAGTGCTTCTGGGAGCGCAGCCGGTGTGGAACCCTAGTCGCTGGTCCCGGTCTGTGGCCCGGCGGAGCTCGCTCCGCGCTCAGTTCAACAGAGCGCGCAACAAAGGCATCGTCGTCTCGGAATGGCCGCACGAGGTAGCCGAGAATCATCCCGCGCTCAGACGATGTCTGGCTGATTGGCTGAACGCGCGGCCCCTCCCTCCGCTGCACTTCATGGTAGAGCCGGAAACGCTGAGCGATCTGCGGGACCGCCGTGTGTTTGTCGCCGAGCGGGACGGACGCGGTGCCGTTGGGTTTACTATTCTTTCGCCAGTGCCGGCGCGCGACGGCTGGCTCGTCGAGCAGATCGTGAGAGGACGCGGTGCACCGAACGGGACAGCCGAGCTCCTGATCGACGCCGCAATGAGGGCTGTTGCAGAGTCCGGCTCCACCTATGCCACGCTCGGGCTATCGCCGCTCTCCGAGCGCGCTGCAGTCGCCGCGGTATCGCAGCCTTTGTGGCTTCGTTTGACTCTCCAATCGGTGCGGCTGCACGGAACGAGATTCTACAACTTCATCGGGCTCGACGCCTTCAAGGCAAAGTTCAACCCGGAGATATGGGAGCCCATCTACGCGATCGGCGAAGGACCGGCATTCAAGCCACGCGATCTTTACGCAATCGCGGGCGCCTTCAGTGGGGGCGCGCCGGTTCGGCTGATCGCGCGCGCATTTGCGTACGCCGCCTGGCAGGAGGTGTCGTCCCTCGTCCGGATTCGCAACTAGCTCAACGCGGGCCAAAGCTCTTACGTACGCTTATTGCAGACAGGCATCAGGAATTGTGTACAATCCGAACCGCGTGTGGCGGAACGGAAGAGTCGAAACAGCAACGCCCGAGGGATCATGCTTACCAGGAACGCCCGAGTTCTACTGGCTCTTACCGCGGCGACACCACTCCTGTTCGCCTGCACAGACAACAACCTGGTGAGTCCAGCAAACGTAGTCGGGTCCTATCAGCTCACGCTGTTTCGTGGCCTTGTGCCTCCCGTCACCGATACCTTTCAGGCTTCTGACGGGGTTAGCGGTTTACCGAATGGCGGAACCGCCACCTGGACCGACGGAACGATCGTTCTTGGAGCGGACGGCACTTTCACGGAAGCGAATAATGTCACTCTCTCGCCCCTTGGAGGCTCGAGCCACCAGTCGGCCTTCACGAGCGTGGGGGCATACAGGCTCAGCGGCAACACAATCATTGTGACCGCGCCCGCGCAGAACGGAAACAGCGCGAGAACCTTCACTGGTACCATCACAGTCAAATCGATCGCCTACCAGGAATCCAATGGCGTGGGTCTGGATTCTTACGAGTACAGGCGATAAACGACTGGTGTTCCGGGTCCGGACGCGTATCTTCGGGGCGAGAGCTGCTGGCGCGGTGTAACAAGGTACCGAAGCCAACCGTAAGGGTTTAACAATCTTTCGAGGGCGGACACCATGGGGATAGTAGCCTGGATCGTTGTTGGTCTCGTCGCTGGAGTTCTTGCATCGCTCGTCATGGGCGGCACCGGCTATGGCATCATTGGCGATATCATTATCGGGATAGTCGGCGCGTTCGTCGGAGGATGGCTTTTCAGCACGCTTGGAATCGCCACTCCTTTCGGCGGGATGGGAGGCACGATCTTCGTGGCCTTTATTGGCGCAATTGTGCTGTTGTTCGTTCTGCGCCTGATACGCAGCTCGACGCGAAAAGTCTGACAGTTCGCGGCGGGGAGAGCGCTCAGATCGCCCCGCCGCGACACTCGCGCCCGACGCCATTCCTCCCCACATGGCTCCGGTAGGAAAGGCCGCCGGCTACTCCGGCACTCCGCTCGTCGGCAAGCTCGGGATAAAACCCGCTACGCGAATCGAGTTCTTCAATCCGCCGGACGATTTCAACGATACGCTCGGCTCGCTTCCCGATGGGCTGATGCGCGTAACCCTTGGCGCGCTCGATTTTGCGATCATCTTCGTCCGGCAGAAGGCGGACCTCGAGAAACGCTTCCCGGGTGTGCGCGACCGACTCGAATCGAATGGCACGCTCTGGGTAGGGTGGCCGAAAAAAAGCGCGCGCACTGCTACTGATCTCACCGAAAACGTCGTGAGAGCAATCGGGCTCGACGCGGGGCTCGTCGATGTGAAGGTCTGCGCCATCGATGACACATGGTCGGGCCTCAAATTCGTCCGACGCGTTCGGGATCGTTGACTTCTCCGAGCCTGGTGGTTTGCGATAAGTTTCCGGCGATGATCAATGCAATCAATCATGGAGTCCACGTTTGAGGGCGGTAGACGCGCTACTCGAAGGGCTCGTGGATTACGCGGGACTTTTCCCGCCGGCGAGCGAGAGCATGGAGCAAGCCCTCGCGGCTTACGCTTCCTATTTGGACGGGCCGGATCGGAACGCTCTTGGAAGATTTATCGTACCGCTGTCCCGGCTGACCGAGTTCGAAGAGACTGCGAGTGAATTCCTGCCGCGACAGACCGGATCGGAACCGTGGAAGCTGAGCGTGATTGTGACGGGGGACATCTCCGCGGCGGCGAGTGAGATGACGGGCTTTAATCGCCGTCACTCGGAGAGCTCGAGGGACGGCGCCGCGGTGATTGACGTCGCAGAGGTGAAGGCGTCCAGTACGAGTGAGATCGAACGCCAGCGCTCCGGTCTTCCGGAGTCATTCACGTCCTATTTTGAGATTCCCCTGGACGGAGACATCCCGGCTCTTCTCGCATCGGTCGCCAAAACAAAGTCGCGTGCGAAGATTCGAACGGGCGGAGTTACCACTGACTCGTTTCCGCCAGCCGAAAAGATCATCGATTTTCTGATCGCGGCGCATCGCGAGGGTGTGGCTTTCAAAGCTACCGCTGGACTGCACCACCCGGTTCGGGGTGCCTATCGGCTCACCTATGAGCCGGGAAGCGCGTCCGGAACCATGTATGGGTTCCTCAACGTCTTTCTTGCTGCGGCGCTCGTTGCGGTCGGCGGCACTCGCGATGACGCGCACGCGCTCCTCGAAGAGATGGACTCGTCGGCGTTCTCATTTTCTGACGATGCAATCGTCTGGCGCAGGCATCGCTTCGGCCTCGAACGCATTCGGGCCTCGAGGGCCGAATTTGCGATGTCGTTCGGATCGTGCTCCTTCCGCGAGCCGCTCGACGAGCTCGACACCGTCACCCGTACCGCCGGGGTGGGAGCTCGATGAACAAGACCCACGATCCGGCGCTCACGTCCTGGATCGCATCGGCCAACACTCCAGAAGCCGATTTCCCGATTCAGAATCTTCCGTTCGGCGTGTTCTCGCGCAAAGGAGAAACCGAACGGCGCGTTGGTGTTGCGATCGGGGACCAGATCGTGGATATCGGCGAATCACTGGCTGCTAATCTGTGGATGGGCAAAGCGCGCGACGTCGCGCGCTTCTGCGACCGGCCCACAATGAAGGAGCTGATGCAGGCGCCGAAGGCTGCGCTGTCCGAATTTCGCGCGCGATTGAGCGAGCTGCTGACGGGCGCGCCTGGAGACGAGGCCGATATCAACCCGCTCCCGCCCGGCGCGCTCGTGCCAATGGCTGACGCAGAAATGCGGATGCCCACAGAGATTGGCGACTACACCGATTTTTACGCCTCGATTTACCACGCGACCAACGTCGGGAGGCTGTTCCGTCCCGACAGCCCGCTGCTCCCCAACTACAAGCACGTTCCAATCGGATACCACGGCCGCGCATCGTCGATAGTGCTGAGCGGAACCGACGTGCGACGTCCGAAGGGACAGTCCGTCGGCATGGGGTCGTCGAATCCCCTCTTCGGTCCCTCGCAAATGCTCGACTATGAAGCCGAAGTCGGTTTCTTCGTCGGCAAAGGGAACGCGATGGGCGAGCCCATCGCGATCGAGGAGGCCGAGGACCACATCTTCGGCATCTGTCTCGTCAATGACTGGTCAGCCCGCGACATCCAGTCGTGGGAATACCAGCCGCTCGGACCATTCCTCTCCAAGAACTTCGCGACGAGCATCTCGCCCTGGGTCGTCACCTGGGAAGCGCTCGAGCCCTTTCGCGTCCCCTCTTTTTTCAGGCCGGCCAGCGATCCCCAGCCACTCCCGTACCTCTCGTCGGAGAAGGATAGAAACGAGGGCGGGATCGATCTGACTATCGAGACCTACATCAGGTCGATGCTGATGCGCGAAGGACACCTGCGGCCGTCCCGGCTCAGCTCCGCGTCGCTCGCCGACATGTACTGGACCGCCGCACAGATGCTCACCCACCATGCGAGCAGCGGGTGCAATCTTAGAACGGGGGACCTCTTCGCAAGCGGAACCGTCTCCGGTCCCGAGGCTGGATCGCAGGGATGTCTACTCGAGCTGACGCGCCGGGGAGCCGACCCAGTCGCTCTTCCCACCGGAGAGGAGCGCAAGTTTCTGCACGACGGCGACGAGATCATCATGCGAGCCCATTTCGCCCGGGACGGCGCCGCCAGGATCGGTCTCGGAGAATGCGCTGGCCTCATAGTCGCATCTTCGGCGCGATAACTCTCAAGACAACCGATGGCCGAATCAAAGAATGGGCAAGAGCCCTTGTACGTCGTCCGCACCTCCCACATTCACGGGCGCGGGGTGTTCGCCAACCGTTACATCAGGAAGGGAACCAGGATCGTCGAGTACGTTGGCGAGCGCATCGACAACGATGAGGCCGATCGGCGCTACGACGACGACAAGATGAAAAGTCATCACACATTTCTCTTCACTCTGAGCAAAAACGTCGTGATCGATGGAGCCCAGAGCGCGGGCGGCGGTGACGCTAGCTTCATCAACCATTCCTGCGAGCCGAACTGCGAGGCGGTGATAACGGGAAAGAAGATCTTCATCCACGCGCTCCATGGTGTCGAGCCGGGAACCGAGCTCGCCTATGATTACCAGTACGAGCGCACGGGTAAAAACGACGCCGAGCTGGAGACGTTCTACCTCTGCAAGTGCGGCGCACCGAACTGCCGGGGGACGATCATGAAACCAGCCAGAAAAAAGAGACGGTCGTCGGCAAAACAAAAACGCACGCGGGGGCGCCGCTGAGCCTACTGGACTTCCCAGGCGCGTGAGGTTTATTCCAGCCTGAACTCTTTTCGGAGCAATTGCATGCGTTTTGTCCATTGCGCGCTGGCTTTCACCTTTGCGCTCGCGACTTCGGCGGCAGCACAGACCTCGGCCGTCCCGATTCAGACCAGGCCGCTCGACCCCGCGAATCTCGACAGGTCCGTCCCGGCGTGTACGGACTTCTATCACTTTGCCAACGGCGGATGGGTCAAGACGCATCCGATTCCCGCGGCGTTCTCCAGGTGGGGTAGCTTCGACGAGCTACAGGAGAACAACCAAAGCAACCTGCTGACGATCCTGCGAGCGGCGTCCGCGAACGGGAACAACCAGGCGACCGCCGATCTGCGCAAGCTCGCAGTGTACTACTCGTCGTGCATGGACTCCGCCGCGGCGGAGCGCAATGGCGCTCAGCCAATCGCGAGCGAGCTGTCGCGAATAGCCGCCCTAGCCAATCGCGCTCAGGTTGAATCCGAGATCGCTCGCCTGCACTCCATGGGAGTTCCGGCTCTCTTTTCCTTTGGCGCCGAGCAGGACGCAAAGAACAGCACGTCCGTAATCGCGGGCATGAGTCAGGGCGGACTGTCGCTGCCGGACCGCGACTACTATCTGAATCCAGAGAAGCGCTACGCCGATATCCGCGCCAACTACCAGGATCACGTTGGTCGCATGTTCCGGCTCGCTGGTGAAAGTCCGGCTAAGGCGGCGATCGATGCGCAAAGAGTGGTTGCGATCGAGACCGCGCTTGCCAAGCCGGCCAAGACACGCGTTGAGCGCCGCGATCCGAACGCCAACTACCACAAGATGAGCGCCGCGGAGCTGGCACAGCTCGCACCCGGCTTCCGCTGGCCGGCCTTTTACTCGGGCGAGGGAAGGGCCGACATCTCGACGATCAACGTCCAGAATCCCGCCTTCGTGAAGGTGGCGGACAGCTTGTTGAGCAATGCTGCGATCGACGACTGGAAAGCGTATCTGCGGTGGCATGTCATCGATGCGACAGCGCAGAGTCTGAGCTCCCCCTTCGTGAACGAGGACTTTCGCTTCGGAAGCACCTTGAGCGGTGCAAAGGAGATGCTGCCCCGCGACAAGCGCTGCGCCCGCGCAACCGACAATGGCTTGAGGGATGCGCTAGGTCAGGCCTACGTGGCTCAGTACTTTACACCCGCGGCAAAACAGCGCGCACTCGATATGGTCCGCAACCTGGAATCGGTTTTCCATGATCGAATCCTGACGCTGGCCTGGATGAGCGACACGACGAAGGCGCAGGCAGAGGGAAAGCTCGCGTCGTTCACAAACAAGATCGGATATCCCGACAAGTGGCGCGACTATTCCACGCTCAACATCCAGCCGGGCCCCTTCCTCAACAACGTGCTGGCAGTCCGCCAGTACGAGCGTCGCCGCAACATGGCGAGAATCGGACAGCCCGTCGACCGCGCGGAATGGGGAATGACGCCTCCGACCGTCAACGCGTACTACAATCCGCAGATGAACGAGATCGTGTTTCCCGCGGGCATCATGCAGCCGCCGTTCTTCGATCCGAACGCCGATGACGCGGTGAACTATGGCGGAATGGGCGCGGTCATCGGACACGAGATGACGCACGGCTTCGACGACCAGGGCGCGCAGTTCGACCGCGATGGCAATCTCAAGAACTGGTGGAGCGCATCGGATCTCGAGAAATTCAAGCACGGCACGGGGCTCGTGTCGGCCCAGTACGATTCGTACACAGTGCTCGACAGTGTTCACGTGAACGGAAAGCTGACGCTCGGAGAGAACCTCGCCGATCTGGGTGGGTTGTCGGTCTCCTATGCGGCCCTCGAGAAGGCGCTCGCCCAGAAGGGACGGCCCGCCAACATTGACGGCTTTACCCCCGAGCAGCGCTTCTTTCTCGCCTGGGCGCAGATCTGGAGAGCGAACACCACTCCGGAGACCGCCCGGTTGCGGATCAACACCGATCCGCATTCCCCGGGCGTGTGGCGAACCAATGGGCCCCTCTCGAACATGCCCCAGTTCGCGGCCGCGTTCGGGTGCAAGCCGGGGGATGCGATGGTGCGCGACGAATCCGTCAGACCCGTCATCTGGTAGTCATCGACGCAACGAGCCGCAATCGATCGACGAATGAAAAAGGGGAGTCCGGTTTTGCCGGACTCCCCTTATGTTGCACGGATGACCGCGCGCAGCTTCTTCTATAAGGAAACGGAAGGCATTCGTGTCACGGTGCGGCCCGTTTACCTGCGAGATCATTCGGAGCCGTCACAAAGCCATTACGTGTTTGCCTATTTCGTACGAATAGAGAATGTCGGACCGATGGCCGCGCAGCTCCTTACGCGCCGCTGGCTGATCCACGACTCCGTCGGCGACGGGGTCGACACAGAGGTGATCGGCGAAGGCGTCGTCGGTGAGCAACCGACTTTGATGCCTGGAGGGGTGCACGAATATCAGAGCTTCTGCATTCTGAAGTCCGGGGAAGGCTGGATGGAAGGCCATTACGGGTTTTTGCGGCAGGATGGATCTGCATTCGAGGCGAGCATCCCGCGCTTCGTTCTGAGCGCGAGCGAATCGACGAGCTTGCCCTCTTGAATCGCGCACGACAGTTGCTTTGGTATTGGTCGTGAGCCGCATCTACGACATCTCGGTCCCGATTCGCACAGGTGGCCTGGTATATCCCGGGAACCCCGAGATTGATGTCTCGCTGCAGCAGGCAGTAGCCAAGGGCGCCGGCGCAAACGTTTCCTTCGTCCGGTTCGGCTCGCACACAGGAACGCACGCCGACGCGGCGCGGCATTTCTTCGACGACGGCCAGACCGTCGATCGCATCCCGCTCGACCGATTGATTGGACCCGCTCTTCTTCTCGGCTTTCCGGACGATCTTCGCGCCGTTGGTGCGGTCGACCTGAAAAAGCACGACCTGAATGGAGAGAAACGGATCTTGCTCCGCACGCGGAATTCGGCGTTGCTGTCCCAAAGGGAATTCGTGAAGGACTATACGTATCTCGCGCCCGACGGTGCGCAATACCTCGTCGACAACGGCGTGGAGCTGGTCGGAATCGATTACCTCTCGATCGAGCAGTTCCACTCCGGACACCACAAGACGCATCGTACACTTCTCGAACAGTCGGTGGTGATACTCGAAGGGTTGGACCTCTCCGCGCCCGCGCCGGGAAAATACGAGCTGATCTGTCTTCCACTCCGGATCGAAGGTTGCGACGGGGCGCCCGCGCGCGCGGTGCTGATCGCGTGACCACCATCAGTCACATCTTCTTCGACATCGGCGGAGTGCTCGGCAGCAACGGGTGGGACCGCGAGCAGCGGGATAAAGCGATCAAGCGCTTCAAGCTCGATCCCCAGGATTTCCAGAGCCGCCATGAGGAGATCGTCGGCGCATGGGAAGAAGGGCGAATCGCGATCGACGAGTACCTCGCGATAACTGTCTTTCACAAGCCAGTGGATTTCACCCGCGAGGAATTCATCGAATTCATGTACTCGCAGAGCGTGCCCCACGAGGGCGTCATCGCGCTGGCGCGCGCGCTCACGGGACACGCGCGCTACACGCTGATGACGCTCAACAACGAGTCCGACGAGCTCAACCGACATCGGATCGGGAAATTCGGAATTTCCGAGATCTTCGAGGCGTTCCTCTCCTCGTGCTGGCTGGGGGTTCGCAAACCTACGCAGAAATTCTACGAGCGCGGACTGGGGATCGCGCAGGCAAATCCGAAGACCTCGGTCTTTATCGATGACAGGCAACAGAACCTGACTCCGGCGGCCAGTCTTGGAATGAATTGCATCCAGTTTACATCCGTCTCACAGCTGCGCTCCGATCTGGAGCGCATTCTCGGTCTCGAACTTCCTGGAGCATAAGCAATGCGCTTGGCGATGATCGGTCTCGGTCGAATGGGCGGCAACATGTCGGAGCGGCTGATGAAGGGCGGCCATGAAGTGGTTGCCTACGATCGGGCCGCCGAAGTCACGCAGCGATACGTGGCGCTCGGAGCCACCGGGGTGAGCAATTTCAGCGAGATCACCGCCAAGCTCAACTCTCCGCGCATCGTGTGGATTATGGTTCCGTCGGGGAAGCCGGTGGACGAGACGATCGCTTCGCTCTTGCCAGGTCTCGGCAAAGGGGACGTGATCATCGATGGCGGCAACTCGAACTTCCACGACTCGATGCGTCGCGCAGCGGACCTGCAGGCGAAGGGAGTCCAGTTCGTCGACTGTGGGACGAGTGGCGGGGTATGGGGACTCGCGAACGGATACTGCCTCATGATCGGGGCGTCGCCGGATGCGTTCAAGCTCTGTGAGCCGATCTTCAAGACACTCGCGCCGCCCGATGGCTACGCGCACATGGGTCCGCCAGGCTCAGGTCATTACGTGAAGATGATCCACAATGGTATCGAGTACGGCATGCTTCAGGCTTACGCCGAGGGCTATGAGATTCTGCACGCATCCAAAGACTTCAAGCTGGACCTCCACAAGATCGCCGGCGTGTGGAATCAGGGCAGCGTCGTGAGGTCCTGGCTGAACGAGCTCGCGGAACTCGCGTTCGAAAAGGATGGGGATCTCACTGACCTGCGTGGATACGTAGAGGACTCGGGCGAAGGACGATGGACGGTGCAGGAAGCGATCGATCTCGATGTGCCGGCTCCTGTCATCACGCTCTCGCTGCTTACGCGCCTTCGTTCGCGGCAGGCCGACTCCTTCTCGGCAAAGGTGATCGCCGCGCTGAGAAACGAATTCGGCGGACACGCGGTGAAGAAGTCATGAAGACGCCGCGCGCTGTGCCGCTCATGCGAGCGCCGAGGCCGGATGGCAGCCGCAACATGGCCGACGCCTGCACGATGGTGATCTTCGGGGGAGCTGGAGACCTTACGAAGCGAAAGCTGATCTCCGCGATCTACTATCTCGCTGAGCAGAAGCTCCTGCCCGAAAACTTCGCTCTGCTCGGCGTGGCGCGGGATGCGAATACCGACGAAGGCTACCGGAAGCTGATGCGCGAGGCGATGGCGAACTCGGACGAGATCCACCGCGTGGACGACGGCGTCTGGCAGTGGCTCTGTCAGAGAACCTTTTACGCGAGCGGCGATTTCAGCAAGGAAGACGCCTACGCGCACATCGGGCAGCGCCTCAAGGAGATCGAGGCGAAGTCGGCGGAGAGCGATCGAAACAGGCTGTTCTATCTGGCGATTCCGCCCAGTGTGTTCGAGACGACGCTCAAGCATCTGTGCTCGAGCAGGCTTGCCTGGAGAACGCATTCGTACGAAGAGCGGCCATGGGCGCGCGTCGTGATCGAAAAGCCCTTTGGACGGGATCTGGAATCCGCGTGTGCGCTCAACAGGCTGGTGCTCGATGAGTTTGGCGAGCACCAGATCTACCGCATCGACCACGACCTCGGCAAAGAGAGCGTGCAGAACATCCTCGTGTTCCGCTTTGCGAATTCCATATTCGAGCCGCTCTGGAACCGGAACTACGTCTCCCACGTTCAGATTACTGCCGCCGAGGCGGTCGGGGTCGAGGGTCGCGGCAAGTACTACGAGGAGGCGGGCGTTCTTCGCGACATGTTCCAGAATCACCTTCTGCAGCTCCTTACGCTGGCAGCGATGGAGCCGCCCAGCTCGTTCACCGCGGACGCCGTGCGCGATGAGAAGGTGAAGGTACTGCACTCCCTTCGCCCGTTGATTCAAAACTGCGAGCCCGCGGTGATCCGCGCGCAGTACACGGACGGCACAAGCGACGGGAAATCCGTACCAGGGTACAGGGCCGAGCCCGATGTTCCCGCTGGATCCAGCACGCCGACTTTTGCGGCAATGCGGGTTGAGATCGACAACTGGCGCTGGACGGGTGTACCCTTTTATCTGCGATCGGGTAAGAGGATGGAAAAGCGCATTTCGGAGATAGCGGTGCAATTCAAGGCTCCGCCATTTCTGCTGTTCGGCCAGAAGGCAGTAGAAGAGATGGCGCCGAGCCTGTTGACGATGCGAGTTCAGCCGGACGAGGGGATCTCGCTGAGGTTCCAGGTGAAGACCCCGGGCGCGATGCACGAGCTCACGCCTGGGCTCGAGATAACTCCCGTCGACATGGATTTCACCTACGCGGAAGCGTTCGGCAACGAGGCGCATCCAGCGTATGAAACACTTCTGCTCGATTGCATGATCGGTGACCCGACGCTCTTCACGCGAAGCGACGAAGTCGAGATGGCCTGGGAGATAATCGACCCCGTGCTCGAGTACTGGGACGAGCATCCCGAAACTCCGATGCTTTCATATCCGGCGGGTAGCTGGGGACCGAAGGAAGCGGATCAACTGCTCGATGGAGATCACACACGTTGGCGATAGGTCCAGTGCTCTTTCCACTCATCGCGCTCGTCATTTCTTCCAGCGCCTGTCAGAACCCTCAGCCGACGCGCAAGGATTCCACCGCCGTTCTCGCGGGTGATACCACCGCGCACATCCTCGCACCCGATAGCCGAAGCCTCGTCCTCCGCGCTCGCGCGCTCGATCGCGCGGACAGTCTCGAGCAGGCGCGCGCGGCGTACGAAGCGGCAGCGAAGAAGCTGCCGCAGATCTCCGACTGGCTCTACCTCCGCGCGGCGGGCGTGACCGCCGACAGCGCGGCGCGGGCGGCCTACTTTGCCAAGGTGCGCACCGCGGCAGCACGTGATCGCGTCCGCTGGACGGACGCGATCGCACGCGAGCGTTCACGCGACATCGCCGGCGCGATACGCGTTTACAACTCGCTCGGGGCGCGCGTCGATGCACTCCGCCTCCGAGCTTCTCCGCCCGCGGACGAAGCATCGAAAGCAGCCGTGCGCAAAGACCTGCTGTCATTCGTCTCGACGTCGGGCAATCTGCCCGATGTGCGGGAGGCCGTGGGACTCTTCGACAAGGTCTTTACCACGACGACTCCGCCGGAAGATCTCACGATCGCGCGGGCAGCCTACCGCGCCGGTCTGCCCGATCGGTCCGCCGCAGGCTTTGCGAAAGCGGCTGCCGCGGGACTCGGGGATGCGAACGATGAGTTCTCGTACGCATCCGTCCTCTATAAACTGAGACGTTACGCTGATGCCGGCGCACAGTTCGCGAAGATTGGCGCACCGCCCAAGCTTGCGGCAGCCGCGCAATACCAGCGCGCACGCGCGCAGATCGCCCTCGGTAATACGGAAGCGGGGCGTACGATTCTTCGCAGCCTCACGACGGCGTACCCGAACGATACGAGCGCAGCATCCGCGATGCTTCTCCTCGCGGATCTCGCCACCGACGACAATCGCGATCAGGACGCGCGGCAGACGCTGCTCGCTCTCCTCAAGCGGTTTCCCACAGGCCGCCACGCCACGAACGCGCGTTTTCGCGCCGGAATGATTGCGTACATAGAAGGCAACAAGAAGGCGGCCGCCGCGGAGTTCGATTCCCTTGTCGCCCGCGACCCGAACAGCACCGAGGCGTTGGCGGCGGGATACTGGGCTGGAAGATCCTACGCGACGCTGGGTGACAACACCAAGAGCCGGGCGCGGTGGTCCTCCGTCATCAAGCGGGACCCTGTCAGCTACTACGCCGTGCTGGCGGCAAAGCGTCTCAACACAACGCTCGTAACGCCCGACAAATCTGCCGCGGCGTATCCGCATTTCCCGGCGATCGACAGTGCGACCGCGCGAGTGGCGGCGTTGAAAGATGTCGGAATGGATGTGGAGGCCGGCTTTGAAAACGACAAGATGTTCAGCGACGCGCTTTCGGACCCGAGCCGAGTCGTCGCTACCGCGAGCGCCCTGGCGGGGACCGATCAGGCCTCGCGCTCGATTGCGCTTGGCAGGCGCGCCCTCGACGACGTCGGCCCGACGGCGGCCAACTACCGCCTCTACTTTCCCGTGCTCGAGCGCGAGACGCTGATCTCGAGCTCCAGGGAAAACGGGCTCGATCCCGTTCTCGTCGCAGCGCTGATCAGACAGGAATCAAACTTCAATCCTCGCGCGACGTCACCGGTGGGCGCGAGAGGCCTGATGCAGCTGATGCCTGACGTCGGTCAGGGCCTGGCAAGCTCGAAGGGCATAACGCCGTGGAATGCGGAGATGCTCTACGACCCCGCGGTGAACATCAAGCTCGGAACGGCGCATTTGAAAGGGCTCATGCGCAAGTATCCGGAAGTCGTTAAATCGCTCGCCGCGTACAACGCGGGCGAATCGCGGGTGGAGAAGTGGTCCACAAAAACGGGAGCGGCCGATCCGGAAGTCTTCACGGAGCGCATCCCTTTCGTGGAAACGCGGGATTACGTGCGGATAATTCTTCGCAATCGCGCCTATTACGACGCGCTCTATCCCTGGTAGGTGTTCCCTCTGGCGCCAGTGGTGCCGCGCTCGGCTTTCCGCCGCTTGAGCCAATCGAGAAGCCACGTTCCTGGCACGATGAACAGAGGAGTGAGGAACATTCCCAGCAGCGAGTTGAGCCAGATGAGGGCCAGGTAGAAACCAATCAGGCCGAACGCGACCCAGAGCGTGCCGAGCGGACCGTGCGTTTCCAAGCGAAACTCCCCAGTGGATTAGGTAGATTAAAACTATCATGAGAGTCGCCGCGGTTGAAGCGTCGCAAGTGGAAAGCGCCGTAAGCGCTGCGCTCGGTGATTGCGCCCACTCCGTGCTGGCCGTGTCGGGCGGACTGGACTCAATGGTTCTCCTCACCGCCGCGTCCAGGCTCCCGGCGCGCGGACGCCGAGGTATCACCGTTGCGACGTTTGACCACGGCACGGGCAGGGCTGCCGGCAGAGCCGCCGCTCTCGTGGCGCGCCACTCACTCGAGCTGGGTTTCGCGTGTGTCAGCGGTCGCGCCTCCACGATCGGAACCAGGGAAGAGGAATGGCGGCACAGTCGCTGGACATTCCTCAGGCAAGTGGCCGACACACGGGGCGCGCAGGTTGTTACCGCGCATACACGCGACGACCAAATCGAAACCGTTTTCATGCGCATTCTCCGAGAGGCCGGACCGCGGGGGCTCGCGGGCCTTTACGCCGAATCGGAGATCATTCGCCCCTTCCTCGAGCTGAGCCGCGCCTCTTTGGTGGGATACGCCCACCTGCATCGCGTTCCCTTCGTGCAGGATCCTTCCAACTCTGATCGCAAGCACCTCCGTAACCGCATCCGGCTTGACATCCTCCCCTCGATCGTCGAGCAGCACCCGGGCTTTTCAGAAGAGCTGCTATCGCTGGCTCGCCGTTCCGCGGCGTGGCGCCGCTCGCAGGAAGATCTCGCTGGTGATGTCGAGGCCGAGCCTGAGCAGGACGGGGGACTTCGGGTGAGTCGATCCAGCCTCCGAGGGTTTGATGCGGATTGCCTTCGCGTCCTGTGGCCCGCAATCGCGGCCAGGGCAAGTGTTGTGATGGACAGGAGAGGAACTCATCGCGCCGCGGAGTTTACTATTAATGGACTGAATGGCGGTACGATTCAGCTGTCGGGAGGAGTGGAAATCGTCATGCGGCGCGACCACATGCTGCTGCGTCGCTGGCGGGTGGCACCCGCGGACCTTCAGGCGTGAGCAGCACGATTAATCCGGTGGAAGCGAGAAATGATCCGCGTCTTTCGGGCAGGGCTGTAAAACGCATCGCGTTCGACGAGGCAGCCATCGCGAAAAGAGTCTCCGAGCTCGGCCGACAGATCACGGAGGCCTATCCCGATGGCGACCTGCTGGTTCTTGGTTTGCTCAAAGGAAGCTTCATCTTTCTAAGCGACCTGGTTCGTCAGATAACGCGACCGCTTCAGGTCGATTTCCTGGTGGCGTCGAGTTACGGTGAGGGAATGGTGTCGAGCGGGACGGTCAATCTGGTGTACGACCCGGAGACGGAGCTGGAGGGGAAGGACATCCTTCTCGTCGAGGACATCGTTGATTCCGGCCGCACATTGAATCGTCTGATGGCTATACTGAAGGAGAGGCAGCCGCGGTCGCTGGAGATCTGCGCGCTGCTGCACAAGAGGATTGCGAACGGACTCCAGCACGATGCGAAGTTCGTTGGATTCGATGCGCCGAATGAGTTTTTGGTTGGTTATGGGTTGGATCACGCGGAGAACTTCCGCCACTTGCCGTACATAGCGAGCTTGCAGTAATGCCTATACAGATGCCCAACAAAAATCCCAAGAAGCCCACTGACTGGAGCCGGCGCTCAAAGCAGCTCTCGTTCTGGGTATTCGTCATACTCGTCCCCGTCGCCATCATTCAATTCTCGGCGAAGGGAGCTGATGCGGCGCCCGAGGTCTCCTACACTGAGTACACCGGGCAGCTCCAGCACGACAACATCGACAAGGTCACCATCCAGGGTGGGCGTGCCCTGATGGGCGATTTCAAGAACAAGATTTCCGTCAAGGGGCGCCTTGTCCAGAAGTTCAAGGTGCTGCTCCCAATGGAGAACTCGGCCGACGACCTAAAGCAGCTGGTCGCGCACGGAGTTCAGATTCAGGCGGAAGAGCCGCGCACATCGATGACGGCCCTTCTCATCGGACTGTTCCCGTACCTCCTGATCTTCGGAATCTGGTTCTTCCTCTTCCGATCGATGCAGGCGGGTGGAGCGAAGGCGTTCAGCTTCGGCAAGTCAAAGGCGAAGCTTCTGACGGGCGACACTCCCAAGGTCACGTTCGACGATGTCGCGGGCGCCGACGAAGCAAAGGTCGAGCTCCAGGAGATCATCGAGTTCCTGAAGGATCCGCAAAAATTCACAAAGCTAGGTGGCCGCCTGCCCAAGGGCGCGCTGCTGGTTGGCCCCCCTGGAACCGGTAAGACGTTGCTCGCGCGCGCGGTTGCGGGCGAAGCCGGCCGTCCATTCTTCTCCATGTCCGGGTCCGACTTCGTCGAGATGTTCGTCGGAGTGGGCGCGAGTCGCGTGCGCGATCTTTTCGAGCAGGGAAAGGCTCACGCCCCCTGCATCATCTTCATCGATGAGATCGACGCCGTCGGGCGCCATCGTGGTGCCGGACTTGGTGGCGGACATGACGAGCGCGAACAGACACTCAACCAGCTCCTTGTGGAGATGGATGGATTCGAGTCGAACGAGGGCGTCATTCTGATTGCGGCAACCAATCGTCCCGATGTTCTCGATCCCGCGCTGATGCGTCCCGGCCGCTTCGACAGGCAGATCGTGGTCGATTCACCCGACCTTCGCGGCCGCGAGGGAATCCTCCGCGTGCACATCCGCAACAAGCCCATGGCCGAGGACGTGGACGTCACGACGCTAGCCCGCGGAACTCCGGGAATGGCTGGCGCTGACCTCGCCAATCTCGTCAATGAAGGCGCGCTGCTCGCTGCCCGTCGCAACCACGACAAGGTGTACATGGCCGACCTCGAGGACGCGAAGGATAAGGTGATGATGGGCGCCGAGCGAAAGTCGATGGTTATGAAGGACGAGGAGCGGAAGCTCACGTCCTACCACGAGAGTGGTCACGCCATCTGCGCGATCAAGGTCAAGGGCAACGATCCGCTTCACAAAGTCACGATCGTTCCGCGGGGACGGACGCTGGGTGTCGCGTGGACGTTGCCGGAGGACGACCGCGTATCGGTCACGCGTGAACAGCTCGAAGCCAATCTGGTGAAGGCTTATGGGGGACGCGTCGCCGAGGAGCTCGTGTTCGGACGGGATCGCGTGACCACGGGTGCTGCGAGCGACATCCAGCAGGCAACGGGTCTTGCGCGACGCTACGTCTCGCAGTGGGGGTTGTCGGACGAGATCGGCCCGATCCTCGTGGGTGACAACGAGCAGGAGCTCTTCCTCGGTCGTGAGCTGCAGACCCGGCGTGAAGTTTCGGAGCGCACGGCGCAGCTGGTCGATTCCGAGGTATCGCGCGTAATCAAGGAAGCGTACTCGCGGGCGACGCAGGTTCTGCAGGAGAACCTGGACCTGCTTCACGTCGTCGCCGCGGCACTGCTCGATCGCGAGACGCTGACCGGTGACGAAGTAAATGCTCTGGCACGCGGCGAGAAGCTTCCCCCGCGCCCGATCAGCCCGCCGCCTTCCGCGCCCGCGCTCGCCACCCCGGTCATGCATCCCAAGCCGTCCAAGCCACCGCTGTTCGGAGGTCCGGAGGTAGCGCCGGCGTGAGTTTCTCCTGGCCGTCGAAGTCACAGCGGCCAACCATCTTCGGAATTTTGAACGTTACCCCCGACAGCTTCAGCGACGGGGGTAATTTCGTTTCTACCGAGAGCGCGATCGCGCAGGCCGATCGGATGATCTCGGAAGGAGCCGATGTGATCGACGTCGGTGGGGAATCAACGCGGCCCGGCGCGGATTCGGTTCCCGTGCGTGAGGAGCTGAAGCGCGTCCTGCCCGCCATTCGCGCCATTCGCTCGCGCTGGAGCGATGTCCCGATCTCAATAGACACCGTCAAAGCTGAGGTGGCGCGTGCTGCTCTGGCGGAGGGCGTATCGGTTGTGAACGATGTCTCCGGCATGTCGCTCGACCCTCAAATGGCTGGTGTTTGCGCGGACGCCGGTTGCAACGTCGTTCTCATGCACTCTCGTGGCACGGTTGGCGAAATGGCGAGCTACGACAAGGCGGTCTATGGCAACGATCCTGTGGGCGAAATGTTGTCGGAGCTGGAGGAAAGCATCCAGACCGCTCAGCATGCCGGGATCCATCCCGGGAGAATTGCTCTGGATCCGGGAATCGGCTTCTCCAAGAAAACCGGACACTCGCTTGCGGTGCTCGTCGAGCTCCGGCGAGTCGTGGAGAAGGGCTATCCGGTGTTCATCGGCGCGTCGCGCAAGCGCGTGATCGCGGAGCTGATACGCTTCACCTCCGAAAGCGGCCGCGGCTCGAGCGGGACGACGCTGGCGGCGCAGGCCGTCTCCAACGATGAGCGCGACATGGCGACGGTCGGCGTCAACGTCGTGGCCTTCTTCGCTGGCGCCCGAATTTTCAGGGTGCACAGCGTGCGACCAAATCGTCTGGCACTTGATGCCGCGTGGGCATTGACCCCGGAGGAGTCTGAGCTGCTCGTCGACTAGCGACGACCGTTGACTGCTGCTCCGGGAAAACCAATCGGTGCGCATCAAATGGGCAACTCGCGACCCTGAGAGGTAGCTTTGAGTGATAAAACCAAACTGAGGCGCACCCGATAAGACGCTTTCCTTCGGCGGGCTGGACGACGGCCGCAATTCTCCTGTTCGTGTACATGCTCACCCTCGCTCCCGGCGTCACGCTGTGGGACTCGGGTGAGTTTCTCGCCGCCATCAAGACGCTCGGTATTCCGCACCCGCCCGGGACCCCGTTGTACGTTCTGCTGGGCAGGGTTTGGAGTCTGGCGTTCGCGGACCTCTTTGGATTTGCGCGCGCAATCAACCTGCTTTCGGCTGTTTGCACAGCGCTCGGATGCGGAATTCTCGCGAGCCTGTTTGCCAAATGGACCGGCGACGGTTTCGCCGGTACAGCGGCGGGAATCACTGCGGGCCTGATGGCTACCGTCTGGCTAAGCGCAACGGAGACCGAAGTGTATGCCGTCGCGCTCCTGTTCGGCTGCATCATTCTGTGGGCAGGCGATCGCGCGGGTGAGAACTCCGACATGCACTGGGCGCTCCTCGCGGCGTATCTCTCTGGGCTCGCGTGGTCGCTGCACCTGAGCGCGCTTCTCGTCCTGCCGAGCGCGGTACTGCTCGTTTTCAGCACTCACGATGGGTATTTCGCGGTTCCGGTGGGCAGACGCTACGCCGACGGGCGCCGCGAGGCGCACTCCTTTGCGCGATTGCTTCGAGCCTCGATCCTGGTTGCGTTGATCGGGATGTCCTGCGCCCTGTTCATGCTTTTCCGTGCGCGGCACGATCCCGTCATCAATCAGGGCAATCCTTCGACGTTCGCGAGCCTCGTCGATGTGATTCTGCGACGGCAGTACGACGTACCCGCGCTCTGGCCGCGGCAGGCCCCGATGTACATTCAGCTAGGCAATCTGTTCGAGTACGCCGACTGGCAGTTTGCGAAGGGACTGGGTCCGGATGCGCCGCCGAACTGGTGGCGAACGCCAATCACCGTCCTTTATGCGCTGCTCGGCCTGGTGGGGTTTGTGACGCACAGAGCCATGGACCGCCGCAGCTGGCGCGCCATGGCGCTTCTTTTTTTCGTTTCCACCATCGGTGTGTTGGTCTATCTGAACCTCAAGGCAGGCCCATCGTTCGGCGTCGGCTTCCTTCCGGCGAACGCCCCGCACGAAGCTCGGGAGAGAGACTATTTCTTTTTCTTCGCGTTCCTGTGCTGGGGTCTCTGGGCAGGCTTCGGCTCGATACGGCTTTCACGTCTGGTCAAGGCGCCGTTCAACATGATCGCGCTCATACTTCCGTTCGCTCCCGCGATTCTGAACTGGGGAGCCGTCGACCGAAGAACCGATCCCGTTGAAGCCCAGGCGAGGGTGGAATCGGGCGAGATGCTGTCACGGGTTCCGCCCAGCGGGATTTTTCTCGCGCTTGGTGACAACGACACCTATCCGCTCTGGTATTTGCAGCAGGCGGAGAACACGCGACGGGACGTCACCATCGTGACGGTCCCGCTGCTTGGCGCGAAATGGTACCGCGCCGAGCTGGCCAGACGCTACAAGCTTCTGGACCCCGCAGCTGTCGAGACCTGGCTCGGCCGCGACAGCACTGTCGCCCTGATCACCAAACGCGCCTACCAACAAAACCATCCCGTCATCCATTCGCCATTCTTCGCTGCGGATTCTGCCACAGCGAAGAAGTAGCGCGCGGGTCTAGTAGCGGTAGTGGTCCGACTTGTAAGGTCCGTCCACGGAGACTGACAGGTAGTCGGCCTGATCAGGCGTGAGCCTGGTGAGTTTTACGCCGAGCTTGTCGAGGTGCAGCCGCGCAACCTTTTCGTCGAGCCTCTTGGGCAGCGTGTAGACTTTGCACCCATACGCATCGCAGTTGGTGTGAAGCTCGATCTGCGCCATCACCTGGTTCGTGAAGCTGGCGGACATGACGAAGCTCGGATGTCCCGTCGCGCAGCCGAGATTGAGCAGACGGCCTTCGGCCAGAATCATGACGCTGTGGCCGTCGGGGAAGACGTACTCGTCGTACTGCGGCTTGATCTGTACGCGCTTCACGCCTTTGGTCTTCTTCAGGCCGGCCATGTCGATCTCGTTGTCGAAATGGCCGATGTTGCCGACGATCGCCTTGTCCTTCATCTGCGCCATGTGCCCGGCGGTGATGATGTTCATGTTGCCCGTGGCGGTGACGAAGATGTCAGCCGTCTTCACGACGTCCTCGAGCGTCGTAACCTGATAACCTTCCATCGCGGCCTGCAGCGCGCAGATCGGGTCGATCTCTGTGATGACGACGCGGGCGCCCTGTCCCTTCAGCGCCTGCGCGCAACCCTTGCCCACATCACCGTAGCCGCAGATGACGGCGACTTTTCCGGCGAGCATCACATCAGACGCGCGCAGGATTCCGTCGGTCAGCGAGTGACGGCAGCCGTAGAGGTTGTCGAACTTGCTCTTGGTCACCGAGTCGTTGACGTTGATCGCGGGGAAGAGAAGTGTCCCCGCCTCCATCATCTGATAGAGGCGGTGAACTCCGGTCGTGGTCTCCTCGGAGACTCCACGCAAATCCTTCGACATCCGCGTCCAGCGCGCGGGATCCTTGGCGAATTCACGGCGCAGGAGGTTGAGAATGACTTCGTATTCCTCTGAATCCTTGGCGGGATCGAACTGCGGGACGCGACCAGCCTTCTCGAACTCGACTCCCTTGTGCACGAGCAGCGTTGCGTCGCCGCCATCGTCCAGCAGCAGGTTCGGACCGGAGCCGTCGGGCCAGACGAGCGCCTGATCCGTGCACCACCAATACTCCTCAAGGCTCTCTCCCTTCCAGGCGAAGACCGGCGTTCCCTGCAGGTCGTCGAGGTTTCCCTTTCTGCCCACGACCACCGCGGCTGCGGCGTGATCCTGTGTCGAGAAGATGTTGCACGATACCCAGCGCACATCGGCGCCCAGATCGGCTAGAGTCTCGATCAGGACGGCGGTCTGCACGGTCATGTGCAGCGAGCCCATGATCTTCGCGCCCGCCAGCGGTTGCTGCTTCTTGTATTCGGCGCGCAGGGACATGAGGCCGGGCATCTCGTGCTCGGCCAGACGAATCTCGTTGCGGCCGAATTCGGCCAGCGAGAGGTCTTTCACTTTGTACGGCTCGCGGCCCGCTTCGATGGCTGCCGTAAATGCGTTCATCGGTTCTGCGATCGTGCCCACTGTTCGCTCCAGAAAAAGGTCTGCGTTGATTCGCCTGTCATGCGGTTTTCATGAGCGGAACCGCGTCCGCTTTCTTTCGTGAGGTGTTTCGGTTTGCCGCGGCTGCGCGGCGCTTTCCCGTCGCGGCAAAAAGCATCGGTCCCTTTGCTTCCGGGTCGGGAGGCAGCGGGCTATAGCGAAATCCGTCGAGTCCAGCCGCCTGCATCCAGCCGGACAACGTCCCGCTGTCGAAGCCCTGCCAGAGGTGTCCCATTGTTTGCCGGAGGTCCTGCCTGTCGTGTGGCATCATGTCGAGAACGAGAAGACGCCCACCCGGCTTGAGAACGCGTACGGCCTCGGCGATCACGCGCGCCGGGTCCGGGGCGTAGTGCAGCACGAGAAAGAGCAGTGCGACATCGACCTCCCCGTCGGCGAGTGGAAGCGCTTCGAGCCGTCCATTGCGGATGTCGACGTTCTCTATGCCGTGCAACCGCTTTCGGGCCGCCGCCAGCATCGCGCTCGATTCGTCGACGGCAATCACCTGAGACACAAAAGGCGCGATTGCCTGTGCGACCGCGCCGGTCCCTGAGCCCAGGTCTGCGACCTTCCAGCTTTCGTCGAGCAAACCCAGCAGCGCGCTATCTGCGCGTCGGCCGAAAAGCTCGAGTCGCATACGGTCCCATTGCCCGGCGGAAGTCGAAAAGAACTGCTGCGATCTCGTGCTCCGCTCGGCCAGCACGGACTGCGTGCGCTTAGCATCGTGCTCGGTGGCGGTGGAATGCACGACTTCCTCGCGGACGAGATGCCAGAGTCGCCGAGTTGCGGGGTCGAGGGAATCGGTAGCAATTCTGTAGTGGCGGCTGGTTCCCTCGGCGCGGGCTTCAACCCAGCCCTCCGCGCTCAGCATCTTGAGGTGCCGGCTGATAGTCGACTGCGGAAGCTGCATTATCGCGCGAAGCTCATTTACGGTAAGCTCGTTGCGCTCGAGCGCGAGCAGGAGCCTGCTCCTCGTGGGGTCGGCGAGGGCGGTCATCTGCCCGAAGAGGGGGGTCGGTTTCAAAGCATCAATCCGTTCATCCGGATTGAAGGTTATATATAGCGGACTGTCAAGTCAAGCGTGTGTCGCGGCCGGAGAGTCTCTATTTTTCCGCCATGATCTGGAGAACCCTGTATGCAGGTTTGACCGTGACGGTTTTGGGCTGTGCCCCCCACGTCGACCCCCCACTCACCGGGGCGGCAGTCGACTCCGATTGGCCTTCCTATGGTCGAACTTCATTGGGGGACAGGCACTCGCCGCTGACGCAGATAGATACCAGCAACGTGTCGCAGTTGCAGGTCGCGTGGCGCTTCCACACCGGCGAGGGTGCCGCCGAGTTCAAGACCAGGGCGCCGACTGCGCTCGAGGTGACTCCCCTGGTCTATCGCGGAACGATGTATCTCAGCACTCCGCTCGGTAGGGTGTTCGCTATCGATGCGATAACTGGCGGCGAACGCTGGCGCTTCGATCCGAAGGTTGACCGCACTACCGAGTTCGGCGATTTCGCGAATCGTGGCGTCGCGCTTTGGGAGGACCCCACTGCGGCGTCGAGCGCCGCGTGCGCGCTGCGGGTTTTCGTGGCAACGATCGACACCCGGCTCATCGCCCTCGATGCGGCCACGGGCGTACCCTGCCGCGGTTTCGGTGAGGGTGGCGCCATCCAGCTCCGAAATGGGCTGCGCAATGCGCCCGCGTTCGCATCCGAATATGAGGAGACGTCGCCTCCCACCGTCGTGAATGGAATTGTCGTCGTCGGGTCGGCGGTCGCGGATAACAACCGCATCGATGCAGCCAGCGGGGAAGTGCGCGGATTCGATGCGCGCACCGGCGGGCTCCTCTGGACGTGGGATCCGGTTCCGCAGAATTCCACCGATCCGGCCTCGGCAACCTGGGTAGGACCCAACGCCCATCGTACCGGAGCGGCAAACGCGTGGCCCGTCTTCGCGTCGGACCCGGCGCGGGATCTGGTTTTCGTCCCGACGGGATCGCCGAGCGTGGATTATTTCGGTGGCGAGCGGAAGGGACGGAATCAATACGCGAACTCGATCGTGGCGATCCGCGCGTTGACGGGTCATACCGTATGGTCTTTCCAGACCGTTCGACACGATCTGTGGGACTATGACAATGCATCCCCGCCTGCTCTGGTGGATGGACAGATCGATGGCCGCGCAGTGCCAGCGGTTCTCCAGGCGACTAAGACTGGCCAGCTGTTCGTGCTGGATAGAGACACAGGCAGACCGCTTTTTCCCGTAACGGAGGGCCGGGTTCCCGCGAGCGACGTGCCCGCTGAAGAATCCTGGCCTACGCAGATCCTGAGCAGCGGCCTGCCTCCGCTCAGCCCGCAGGCGCTATCGCGAAGCGAGGTCTGGGGCGTAACGGCGGAGGACGTCGCCGCGTGCAGGGCGAGATTCGATGCGCTTCGGAATGAAGGCACATTCACGCCCCCGAGTCTCGGGGGATCGCTCATCATGCCGTCGAATGTCGGCGGCGCCCACTGGGGTGGGCTCGCATTCGATCCGGCCAGCAACGTGGTGGTGGTTCCCACAAATCGCATTGCGGCTGTCATCACGCTCATACCGCGCGCGAAATACGAGGGACGCGATATGGACATGGGGCACGAGCGAATTGGAACGGAGTACGCGATGATGCGCGGAACGCCGTACGTGCTGAAGCGGGAGCTTTTCCTCGCGCCCAGCGGCGCACCGTGCACGCCGCCACCTTTCGGCTCACTGGTCGCTGTGAGTTTGCGTACGCGCTCCGTTCTTTGGAGCGTCCCGCTCGGAACGTCTGAAGGCCTCGAAAAGGTAGGGATTCACCTGCCCCCCGGCATCGCGGGCACCATCAATCTGGGCGGACCAATCACAACCGCGGGCGGCCTCGTATTCATCGGCGCCGCGCTGGACAGGTACCTCCGCGCATTCGATCTGAGCAATGGTCGGGAGTTGTGGAAAGGCGCCCTCCCGGCCGGCGGAAAGGCGACACCCATGACCTACCTGGGCGCGGATGGCCGCCAGTACGTCGTGATCGCCGCTGGGGGAGATGGAAAAGCGTGGGGTTGGAGCGATGAGGTCGTAGCGTTTGCGCTGCCGCGAATCGGCCGGTGATATTGTTGGTCAGGCCAATCGCCACTTTCATCCCCACCGCATGAACTTCGAAACAAGTCTCCGCCGGCTCGAGGAGATTCTCGCCGCCCTAGAGGATCAGCAGGTGGGGCTCGACGCATCGCTCAAGCTATTTGAGGAAGGAGTCGAGCTCCTTCGCACAGCGTCGGCAGAGCTTGGGCGCGCCGAAACGAAGGTACAGATGCTGCTCGAGAAATCGGGCGGCGGATTCGAGCTCCGGGAGATGGATCTCTAGCGAAGTGGCGGGTTCCTTCGATGCCGACCGCGCCACGATCGACCGTCGCCTCGACGAGATCTGCGACAATCATTTATCCATGCTTCCAATCGAGATTGCGGAAGCCGTGCGATACGGGCTCAAGAGTCCGGGAAAGCGGATTCGTCCGCTGCTCGCCGTTTACGCGTACCGCGCTGCGGGCGGTGATGGAGATCCGACGACACTCGCGTGCGCGCTGGAGGTGATTCACGGCTATTCGCTCGTGCATGACGATCTGCCTTGCATGGACGATGACGACATGCGCCGGGGACGTCCCACCGTTCACAAGGTCCATGGATCGCGAACCGCCATACTTGCTGGTGTCGCCATGATTCCAATCGCCGCGCTGGTCGTGCGCGACGCCGCGCGTGCGATGCATCTATCTCGTGAGATTGGTGACGCGATTCTTCAGACGCTCATGGCGGCGGGCGGAGTCTCGGGGATGATAGGGGGGCAGGTTCGCGATCTCGCCGGGGAGGGCCTCTCGCTGACGCTCGAGCAGCGCGAAACAATTCACGCTGCAAAGACCGGAGCTCTCATAGTTGCGTCGCTCAGAATCGGCGCGCTGGCCGCCAACGCTTCCTCGCCCGCCCTGGCCGCGCTCGAGCGGTTCGGTAGGGCGATCGGGCTTTCGTTCCAGATCATGGATGACGTGCTCGACGTAACCTCGACCACCGGGGCGCTCGGCAAGACGGCCGGCAGGGATGTGGCGCTCGGCAAGAGCACCTATCCCGCGCTGCTCGGTGTTGACGGCGCCAGGACGAGGGCGAGGGCGTTGATAGATGACGGGTTGACCGCGCTCGCCGAGCAGAAACTGCTCACGCACGAGCTATCCCAAGTCGCTAATTTCATAGTCACACGGACGTCCTGAAAAGCACCCGGAAATGTCAATTCTCGATAGTATCAATTCGCCCGCGGATCTCAAGCCGATGACGCGCGACGAGCTGCGCGCCCTCTCTGAGGAAATGCGCGCGCGTCTCATCGAAGTCTGTTCGCGTACGGGTGGACATATTGGAGCGGGTCTCGGAGTCGTTGAGCTGACGGTCGCTCTTCACGCCGTCTTCGAAACCCCCCGCGACAAGATCGTGTGGGATGTCGGGCATCAAGGCTATCCGCACAAGCTTCTCACCGGACGCGGCTCCAGGATTGAGACTCTGCGCCAGGAAGGTGGCTTGTCCGGCTTTCTCAAGCGCACAGAGAGCGAGTACGACACCTTCGGTGCCGGCCACGCCGGTACGGCCATTTCCGCGGGCTATGGCATGGCGGTGGCGCGCGATCTGAACGGACAGGATTTCAAGGTTGTCTCCATACTTGGCGATGGTGCGCTTACTTGCGGACTTGCGTACGAAGGTCTGAACAACGCCGGCGCGTCAGAGCGCGATTTCATCGTCATTCTGAACGACAACGAGATGTCGATAGCGCCCAACGTAGGCGCCATGTCCAAATACCTCACGTCGATCCAGCGGAATCCGCTCTACAACCGCGTGAGATCGGCGATCGGTTCGGTAGTCGATTCCGCTCCCGGCCCGCTCTCCGCGGTGGGTCATCTCGTGAGAAAGTGGGAGGAGAGCATGAAGTCGTTTCTCACTCCCGGCGTTCTCTTCGAGGAGCTCGGCTTTCGCTACTTCGGACCGATCGACGGCCATGACATCGATGCGCTGATGGACACCTTCGCCGGCGTGAAGGAATTGGCCGGTCCTCGCCTAATCCATTGCATCACTCAGAAGGGTAAGGGATTTCCTGCCGGCGAGCACGTCGAGAAGTGGCACGCACTTCCTCCTGGCCACGACCCCGCTACGGGGAAACAGAGAAAGGTGTCGTCCGCGAATACCGCGTATACCGCGGCATTCGGAACCGGATTGCTGGAGCTCGCGAGGGAGAATCCAAAGATCGTGGCAATAACGGGCGCGATGCCCAGCGGAACGGGTACGAGCGCGTTCGCAAAAACCTACCCCGACCGGTTTTTCGACGTCGGAATCGCTGAGGGACACGCGGTGACGTTCGCCGCGGGCCTGGCAACCGAGGGGATACGCCCTGTTTGCGCGATCTATTCGACATTCCTCCAACGTGCGTACGACAACGTCATTCACGATGTTGCAATCCAGCATCTGCCGGTGGTGTTTGCAATGGATCGCGCAGGGTTGGTGGGGGAAGATGGTCCGACTCACATGGGGTTGTACGACATTGCGTACATGCTGGCCGTTCCGGGAATGGTCGTGACCGCGCCGATGAACGGGAAGGAAATGATTGGGCTGCTTCGCAGTGGTCTCGCTTACGACGACGGCCCGTTCTGCGTTCGCTATCCGCGTGATGCGACGCCCGACATCGTTCCGCCGGCGGCCGAGATTGAGCGGATACCGCATGCGTCGTGGGAGATTCTTCGCCGGAGCGGCAGCGCCGGCAGGGATGCCGAGAAGGCGGTAGCCGTCCTCGCGGTGGGCACAATGGTTCTTCCCGCACTTTCAGCCGCGGACATTCTCGCCGAGAGCGGAGCAAGCGTGACGGTCGTGAATTGCCGCTACCTCAAGCCGCACGACGAGCAGACGCTGAGCGACGTTATCCGCGATCACCGAAACATTCTCGTCGTTGAGGAGGGTACGGTGGTCAACGGGTTTGGCGCGCACATGGCGGCGGTAATTGGGGAGATGGACCGGTCGGTGAAGGTCGTAGCTCACGGAATTCCGGACGCCTTCATCGATCAGGCGCCGCGAGCAAAGCAATTGGCGGCGCTGGGGCTGGACGCTCGTGGAATTGCGCAGCGCGCGAGCGCCGCGTTCGGTCTGGAGAGCTCCCGGGGCACTCACCTCCGGGCAGTCTGATGCGGCTTGGTGTCATCGGGCATCAGGGTTACGACGAGCTGCCGGAGATTCTCCGCACGCTCTTTCGTCTTGCGCCCGAGCTCAAGATCGAGGCCTATCTCGAGCAAGGGCTGCATGAGGTAGCGGGAAAGGGCGGGCGGCTCGAGAATCCTGCCGAGCTCGACGCGCTCGTCACACTGGGTGGGGACGGAACTCTCCTGCGCGGCGCGCGTCTCCTCGACGGGAAAGACATCCCGATCCTCGGCGTGAATCTCGGCAGGCTGGGCTTTCTTACGAGTTGCCAGAAAGAGGACTTCGAAGCCGCCCTCAGGAATCTGGCGAGCGGGGACTATGTCGCTCAGCCGAGGATGGCGCTCTCCGCGCGGGCGATCGACCAGGCCGGCCAGGTGCGCAAGCAGTGGAGAGCGCTCAACGATTTCGTCCTGCACAAGGGCGGCTTCGCGCGCGTCGTTCGCCTGAATGTGTTCGTCGACGACGAAGGCATCGGCCAATATGCCGCCGACGGAATAGTCATCTCGACTCCCACTGGATCAACTGCCTACAGCCTCTCCGCAGGTGGACCGGTGGTGGTACCCACCCTCGAATCCATAGTCATCACTCCGATCTCGCCTCACACTCTGGCAGTTCGCTCACTCGTGATTCCTGCAGATGCCGAGGTCACGATCGAGGCAAATGAAAGTCCGACCGAGCTGCTCGTCACCGTCGACGGACAGGTCGGCACCAGCTTCGTGAAGGGCGAGAAGCTCAAAGTGAGAAGAGCGGACAGCCCCGTGCGGATCGTACGGTTTCCCGGTGCGACGTTCTTCGAGCGCATGAGCGTCAAGCTCGGTTGGGGAGGTCTTCCCTCGGAGAGAGATCCAGGGTCCTGATGCTCACCGAGCTGAGAATCCGCAACTTCGCGATCATCGAGTCGGTCACGCTTCCCCTCGGCGAAGGCTTCAATGTTCTGTCAGGAGAAACCGGTGCGGGCAAATCCATCATCGTTGGCGCCCTCGGCCTCCTCCTTGGCGAGCGCGCCAGCGCCGATCTCATTCGCTCCGGCGCTGAAAAGGCCACCGTCGAGGGCGTGTTCGACGTGGCGAAGGTGTACGGAATCGAGGCGATCGCCGACGAGCGCGGAATCGAAGTTGAAGACGACACGCTGGTGCTCAAGCGTGAGATCGCGGCGAATGGCAGGGGACGGGCGTGGATCAATGGTGCGCCGGTTACGGCAACAATTCTGGCGGAGATCGGACGACATCTCGTCAACCTCCACGGCCAGCACGACGCGCAGACTCTGCTCGATGCGCAATCGCAGCGCGAAATACTCGATGCATTCGGTACTGCCGAGCCGCAGTCTGCGCTCGTGCGCAGCACTTACGGCGACCTTGCCGCGGTTCGCCGGGAATCCGCCGCGCTCACCGCTCGGAGGGCCGAGGCGGAGAAGCGCGCTGACTATCTGAGACACGTTGCGAAAGAAATCGAGGATGCGCGCATCTCGCCCGGAGAAGATGCGAAGCTGGAAGACGAAGCTCGCGTGCTCGAGAACGCGGACGAGCTGCGCACTCTGGCGACCGCATTGAACGATCTGCTTTCGGGAGACGAAGCGAGCGTGCTCACGCAGCTGGGTCATGCCCAGCGACCGCTCACGTCCATCGAGCGGATCGATCCCGCGGCGGCGCGTATGCAGGAGCTGTTTGACGCGGGCTTCTATGCGCTGCAGGAGCTGGCGCGAAGCGTTGAGGATTACGCGGGCTCGGTCGATCTCGATCCCGCACGACTCGAGGAAGTGCGTCAGCGTCGCGATCGACTATTTGGTTTGCTCAAGAAGTACGGTCCGGCACTCGGTGACGTGCTCGAGGCTGGACGGTCCGCCCGCGCGGAGCTCGATATCATCGACACCGCGCAGTTTGATCTAGCCAACCTGACAATCCGGGAGACCGAGACCAGGCGGCGCCTGATCGAGGAGGCCGAAAAGCTGTCCGACTTGCGGATTGCCGCCGCGAAGAAGCTCGCCAAGTCCGTCGACGCGCTCTTGCCGCAGCTCGGCATGCCCGACGGCCGGTTCTCCGTCGCGCTGACTGCTCGCGACGAGCCGACCTCGGACGGGGCGGAAGATGTAGAGTTTCGCGTTGCGCTCAACGTGGGCCACGAAGAGCGTCCGCTCGCGCGCGTCGCTTCCGGGGGCGAGCTGTCTCGCGTGATGCTGGCTCTCAAGACAATTCTCGCGCGCGTCGATCGTGTGCCCACGTTGATATTCGACGAGGTCGACGCCGGAATCGGTGGGCGTGTCGGACTTCAGGTTGGCGATACTCTCCGGCGCGTTGCAAATGATCACCAGGTTTTCGCGATCTCCCATCTTCCACAGATCGCCGCGCGCGCGCACCACCACATCGTGGTCGCTAAGGGCGCGAAAGGTGGAGTGACCACCGCCGACATCTCCGTGCTCGAAGGAAGCAGCCGAGTGCAGGAGATCGCGCGAATGCTGGGCGGAGATCCGGAGAGCAAGGTGAGCCGAGCTCACGCCAGGGAGCTGCTGGAGAGCGCTGCGGCGCCAGCCTGAGGGAAAGAGCCGCCCAATGGGCTGCCTCTTCTCTCACTACCGACCGAAGGAACTCGCTCGGGGATTACTTCCCGCCGAAGATTCTCGCGTACAAGCGTACCTGCACCTGATCGGTGAAATACTTCGCCTGATTTCCGCCCGATCCTTTCACCGTTTGCCAGTGCAGGAAGGTCACCTCGAACGGAAGTTTGGCCTTCCCCTGTTCAACGGCGTAGAGGTTGGAATAAGCGAGTCCGCCGCCGACGCGATGCTCTTTCGTTTCCGTTTCGAGATCGAGTGTCGACGCATCGAGGTTGACGTCCGAGGAACCCGTCATGGCCGCGGGGATGGTGAACGCGCCGGTGTAGTGATCCTGTGCCTTGTGACGATACACGTACTGAGCGGAAAGGGAGAAAAAGTCGTTGATGACGACGCGTGGCGAGGTCTCGAATTCGAGAGCAGTGCCCAGCTGCCGGTGAACCGTCTGACGCCGGTAGGCCGGCGCGAGCTCCTCGTTCGGTAAATCCAGGATGCGCATGATCTGATCGTCGGCGAATGGCTTGTTGACGCGCACCACAAAGGACTGCCAGAAGTGGCTTCCGATCAGAACATCGCCGAACCAGCGACCCTCCAGCGCCCTGGCGTGGCGACCGGTGCCGATGTCGATGAAGTTGTCCGGCGATTCCACCAGACTGGTTGGAATGCGAAAAATTCCGCCGACGGCCGTGCGGAAGTTGAGACCTCGTGGTGAGATTCTCGCTGCCGTGTTGCGCCCGAAGGAATCGAAGATGGAGAACTTCGCCCCGACATCGATATCACCGAGATGGGAATGTCCGGTGTTGGCAAGAGGATCGGCGCTGAATCCAAACGCCCCTTCAGTGAGAATCCGCTGTGCGTCGCTGACGGTCAGCCGATTCTGTGCCGCGAACGGACCAGTCGTCGTTGCGGCGATGTTGTTTATGCCGAAACGCTGGTAGAGCGCCCTGAACGCCGCAACGCGCGCCTCGATGCTGAGCTGCGCGTCCGTCCCGACGATCGGGACGAACGGTGAAGTCGTGTACAGACCGTTAGGCCCTGCCGCGCCACCGGCGAATTGATTTGAGGTCGCGATCAGGTTCTGCGCGTTGGCCCGATTTGCGTTGAGCGCGGGGCAGTTGGGAGAGGCGGCTGGATTGGTCTGGCACGCGTCGAGAGACGCCTGCAAGGTGCTGGCGGCGGCGGTGAACTGCGCGAGAAACGTCGAGTTCACCGCCTGAGCGTTCTGGTTCGAAATTGCCGGATTGAATCCGAGATTCCCCTCGGTCAAACTCGTATTGACGTTGAAGAAGGTCTCCGTACGAGTGACGACATAGGGGACCTGGACGGCAACCGAGAGTCTTCCGGTGAGTCCGGCCTCGAGGATCAGAGGAAATGTGGCGATTCGGTCGCGCAGGTTGACCTGCGTGTTGCCCAACGTCGCCATCCAGTTGGGGTTTCCGATGAGCTGTTGGACCCCGTTCTGGACCACGGCCAGGCTGGGGAACTGCTTTACCCCTATGGTATCGAGCGTGAAATCGACGCCGAGCGGCTCGAGCGCACCGTCGGGCCGGCCCGGCGTGTTCATCCCGTAACGCTCGTTGAAGGATGTCCACTGCGCGAGTGTTCTCAAGCGAAACACCCCGCGGGGCAGCACCAGAGCGTCGTCCCCGACGCCCAGCACCCGCTGGGCGGAGGCGGAGACCGCAAAGAGTGCGGTGAAAGCGAGTGCGACAGCGGAGAGTCTTACCCAACAACGCTGCATATCATCTCATGACAATGTGAAGACACAGTAGGGGCGCTCGTCAGACCTTGGGGACTCACGCCATCTCGGGGACGTTATCATTCAGTTTGAGGTTTTGGCAACTTGAAAATGCGTCGCTCGATCAGACGGGTAATCCGCGCTTGTTAGCGTCGTTTTGGGCCCGTACCTTTGTCGCTGGTTGCGGGAATAGCTCAGTTGGTAGAGCACAACCTTGCCAAGGTTGGGGTCGCGGGTTCGAGTCCCGTTTCCCGCTTCGCTTTTCATCGGGGTTGGTGTCGGCCCACAGTGCTGGTGCCTCATCATCCGCTCGGGTGGCGAAATCGGTAGACGCGAGGGACTTAAAATCCCTTGGGACATACTCCCATGCGGGTTCGATCCCCGCCCCGAGCATACGGTGAACGGCCCGCTGGCACCCACTCGGCGCTCTTACGGACTGCGCCCGCGCCTCATCGTGCTGGTCCTCGGCGCGGTTACGCCGTTCGTCCTGCTCATCGGGATGGTCGCCAGGCAGCATCGCTTCAACGAGCGGTCCGGCGCGGAGCAACGAGCGCTGGCCCAGGCGCAGGCTCTCGCCGACAGATTGGATAGCCGCTTCGGCACGATCGAGACATTGCTGTTCACCCTTGTTCACGCCGCGAGCCCGAATCCTCATGATTCGTTGGCCAACGACGCACTTCTTCGTGCCGTTGTTGACGAGCTGCCGACGGACTTCGCGCACTTTGCCGTCACGACCGAGTCGGGTATCGGGATTGGCACATCCGATACGTTGTTGAATGGAAGGCGGCGCTCAATGTCTTCGCCGACATCGGTTCCCGATACTCTTCTTGGGTTCGACATCCAGGGCCCCGTGCCGCTCTATGGCGCGGAGGGACCTCTCGCCATTGCAATCTCGCGCGTTGACAGCGCGCGGGGAATGCGTGTGATCGGCTTCGTGACGACCGCCCGGCTCCAGCGCGAGCTGTCGAAGAGCATCATGCTGGACACCGCACTGGCAACGATCACGGATTCGCCGGGAAGGGTGATCTTCAGATCGCCTCTGGCGGGCAACTGGCTCGGTAAGTCCATCAGTGGCACGCCCCTGTTTCGCGCATCGAGTGGCCGAAAGACCGGCGTCGCCGAGGTGTCTGATGTCGACGGAACTCCGGTCTTTTCCGGCTTCGTTACTTCGAGGCACATTCCCTGGATCGTGCAGGTGGGCACACCCCAGTCTCTGGCGTTCGCAAAGGAGCGGGCAGATTTCTGGAGAGCCGTCAGGTGGGGCACGTTCGCCCTCTTTGTCGGGCTCGCGCTGGCGTGGATGCAGGCGACCCGAATCATTGTTCCGATGAGACGGGTGGCAGATGACGCTGCGGTGTTCTCCAAGGGAGATCTCTCGCACCGTTCGGACCTGGCGGGCTCGAATGACGAAATCGGAATGCTCAGCAAGACGCTCAACGCCATGGCCGAAGCCTTGGAGATGCGCGAGGACGCTTTGACCCGAAGCGAGCTGCGCTTCAGAGCAATCATTGAAAATGTTGACGATATGGTGATCATCGCGGCGCCCGATCTATCCCGGCACTACGTGAGCCCGGCAATGTCGCGAATACTCGGCTATTCGGAGGAAGAGCTGCTCGCGATAACTGCTCAGGACATGATTCACCCGACCGACTGGCCCGGCGTGCGCGAGCTGATCCGGGATGTGCAGGTGATTCCCGGAGCCAAGGTATCTGGTCAGGCGAGGTACCTGCACAAGGACGGATCGTGGCTCGTTTTCGACTCCGCGCTGAGCAACATGCTGGATGTTCCGGGCGTAGAGGGCATTGTTGTAAACCTGCGCGACGTGACACAGAGGGTGGCCCTCGAAAGCGACCTCAGGCAGGCGCAGAAGATGGAGTCGGTCGGTCAGCTCGCGGGGGGCGTAGCTCACGACTTCAACAATCTCCTCACCGTGATCACGGGCAGGATCGACTTCCTCCTTGGAGCACCCAACCTCAGCGCGGAGCAGCAGACGGATCTCGACGAGATCATGAAGGCGACGGTGCGGGCGACTGGGCTTACGCGGCAGCTTTTGGCCTTCAGCAGGAAGCAGCTGCTGCAGCCACGCGTTGTAAACCTGAATCGCACCCTTGCTGACGTGGAGCCAATGCTGCGAAGGCTGATTGGAGAGGACATCCAGATTCGCATTGAGCACGGCGCAGATCTCGGGTCTGTCACGGCGGATCCGGGGCAGCTTCAGCAGATACTGATGAATCTCGCCGTCAATGCTCGCGACGCGATGCCTTCGGGAGGCGTGCTGACGTTCAGGACGGCGAATGAGACCGTCCGCAATCGCCCGGCGCCAATTCCCGCGCTCCTCGAGGACGGCGAGTACGTCGTGCTGACAGTCTCGGACACGGGGCTCGGAATGGAGCAGTCGACACAGGCGCGCATCTTCGAGCCGTTCTTCACCACCAAGACCCAGGGCAAGGGAACGGGCCTTGGCCTCTCGACCGTCTATGGAATCGTCAAGCAATCGGGAGCCGCCATTTCGGTGACGAGCGCGCCGAATGCCGGGACGACCTTTCAGGTGCGTTTTCCGCGAACCGACGGGTTTGCGTTGGCGCAGCCGGCTGAACGGGATCCGCAGTCGGCCCTTTCGGGGACCGAGACCATCCTTCTCGTCGAAGACGACAGCTCGGTGAGAGATCTCGTCGAGCGCGTGCTTCGCTCGCGCGGGTATCATGTGCTCGCGGCGCAGCACGGGGGCGACGCGCTGCAGCTGGCGTCGCACACGCTGCGCGTTGTGGATCTCGTGCTCACCGACGTGGTGATGCCATCGATGAGCGGACGGGAGCTGGTGGAGGCGCTAAGAGCCGGGCGGCCGGCGCTTCGCGTTCTTTACATGTCGGGGTACACCGACGACGAAATCATCCGCCGCGGACTTCACGATCCCAGCATCTCGTTCATTCAGAAGCCGTTCACGGCCGACAATTTGGCGATGCAGGTGAGAAAAAGCCTGGACGTGGCGTGAGCCCTGCGGCGACGATGAGAGTCGCTCCACGGCGAATCGAGCGCGTATTGCTGATCGTGAATCCCGCCTCGCGAAGGGGACTGCGGGTCCGCGCCAAGGCGGTGAAGGCTTTTGCCGACGCGGCTGTCGAGTGCGATCTGATGCAGACGCAGGCCCCCGGACACGCGGCCACGCTCGCCCAGGCCCACGCGCATGACTATGACGCGGTGTTCACTCTCGGCGGCGATGGAACGGTGATGGAGGTACTGGGTGCGCTTGCGCACAAGGGCCCGCCTCTTGGCATTCTGGCCGGCGGTACGGCAAACGTGGTGGCGCGCACGCTTCGCATCCCGCTCAATCCGGCGCGAGCGGTGCCGATTCTGCTCGCGGGCGACCAGGCTGTGATGGATCTTGGCAGGCTGAGCGATGGCCGAAGGTTCGCAATTGGTGTGGGTGTGGGGCTCGATGCGACGATGATCTCGGAAGCCCCGGCGAGACTCAAGAAGCGGTTTGGCTTCATGGCGTACGTCATCGGCGGCTACAAAGCGGTCATCCGGAATCAGAAGTTCAATCTGCGCCTGACCGTCGATGGCGTGGTCTACGAACGCCGCGCGTCGGCGATCCTCGTCGCAAACCTCGGGGCGGTGCTCAATGATCTGGTTGCTTTCGGCGACGGCATCGTTCAGGACGACGGCGTTCTCAATGCCTGCGTGTTCTCACCCGAGTCGTTGCGGGACTCGCTACGGATACTGTGGAGAATGCTCCGGAAGGATTTCAGCCCGGATCCCTGCCTCTTCTACCAATCGGGTCGCGAATTCCACATTGAGACCAGCCCCCCGATGCCGGCCCAGGTTGACGGAGAGCTCCTGCCCAACACTCCACTATCGGTCTCTGTCGACGCGCTGGCTGGCCGTCTGCTCATCCCAAGAAATGGATAGCGGACGGCGGGTCGGCTCTGGCACTGCGCGGCTTCGGACACCCATCGTGGGCACAAGTTTCGCTTTGTGGTTATAGTGGAATGAGAAACGATCCTGCGCGGCGGCGCGGGAGTTCGCCCGATCGCGAGAGGCAAGCATGGAACACGGAAGTGCATTTCTGAAGAGCCGGGTGTCCAACGCCGTTGCGCAGCACCGGATGCTTCTGCGCGCGCTGGGAGACCACGAGGCCCAAGCCGATGATGCGCGCTTCCGTGACCTCTGCTTTCACCACATTCCGCACATGCGCGAGAACCAGCGCATGCTCGAGGAATACCAATCGCAACTCGGGGCGGTTGTCGGAACGGCCGAGAAGATTCTTGGAGCTGCCTTTGGCGCCGCTCGCGATCTGGCCGATGCCGCGCGTGAAAGCGATTTCCTCCGTCTCGTGGGGGATATCGCAATGGCCCGTCAAGCCGGGGACACATTCAAGACCTTTCGTGAAGCCGGCCGCATGATGGGTAATCGGACGCTTCAGGAGATCGGCGACGTCGGTGAACGGCATCAGGACGCATACGTCAGGGATGCGAACCGGCTCGTGCAGCACCTCTTCGTCGAGTACACCCAGGGAATCGACGGGGGAGCCCGCAAATCGACGGGTGCGCACCTCGAAGCGAATCCGTGAGCCACTCCGCGCTTTCGAAGTACTGCTTGCGCATCGCGGCCTCGTCCTGACACCATACGGGGCCGGAGCTAACTTCTCCGCATGACCGATGTCGTGTCGCTCGCGGCCGAGCTCCTCGCAATTCAATCGACCACTGGTTCCGAGACCGGCGCAGTCGATTTCGTATCGCGCTGGCTCGTCGCGCGGGGATGGAATGTGACGCTACAGGAAGTTACCCGCGGACGCGCAAACGTCTGGGCATCCCGCTCTGGCGGGGGAGTCACGTTCTCCACGCATCTCGACACCGTTCCTCCATATCTCCCGCCGCGGCTGGAAGGCAGCCGTCTCTTCGGACGGGGCGCGTCGGATGCGAAGGGCATCGCCGCGGCCATGATGGTGGCGGCGGACCGGCTGGTCGGAGATGGAGAGAAGCGCGTCGAGCTGCTGTTCGTGGTCGGAGAGGAGAAGGGCTCTGACGGCGCGCGGGCGGCGAACAATCTCGGATCGAAGAGCCGTTACCTGATCAACGGTGAGCCTACCGAGAGCAAGCTCGCAAGCGGTGCCAAGGGCTCCCTTCGCGCGACCATTCGGACGCGCGGCCGCGAAGCCCACTCGGCGTATCCGCATCTCGGGCGATCGGCGATCGAGCCACTCATCGAGCTTTTGCCCACGCTCCGTAAGCTTCCGCTTCCTTCCGATCCCGTGCTCGGCGAAACGACTGTCAATATCGGAACGATCAAGGGTGGAACCGAGGCGAACGTGATTCCTGCGCACGCCGAGGCGGAGATCATGTTTCGTCTCGTAACGGATGTCGCGCCCATCAAGAAGATGATTAACGACTGGGTGAAAAACGGCAACGCGGATGTGGAGTTCGGCTCCCACATACCCGCGCAGAAGTTTGCCACCGTCCCGGGTTTCGAGACTATGCCAGTTGCCTACACGTCCGACATTCCGCTTCTCTCGAACTGGGGCGAGCCATTTCTTTTCGGTCCCGGCTCCATCCACGTCGCACACACGCCCGACGAGTACATAGATGTCGAAGAGCTGAGAGCCAGCGTCGACAGCTATGAGCGGCTCGCTCGAACCCTCCTCTCAAGATGAAAACGTCTCCTCTTCCCGGAAAACGCAAAACCAAATGGCCGGTGGCGGTGCTTGGCGCGACGGGAGCCGTCGGCCAGATGTTCGTGCGCCTTCTCGCGGACCACCCCTGGTTCGAGCTTCGGGAATTGGCGGCCTCGGAGAGATCCGCCGGTAAGAAGTACGGTGATGTGACGCGCTGGCTCGAGGGGGCGGCGCCTGCGGCTTCGATCATGTCGCGCCGGGTAATCGCGTGCGATCCCGGGGTCGTCACGGCGCCAATCGTGTTTTCGGCGCTCGACGCAACAGTCGCGGGCGAGATCGAGGCATCCTTTGCGCAGGCCGGAAAATTCGTGCTGAGCAATGCAAAGAATTTCCGGATGGAGCCCGACGTCCCCCTCGTGATTCCCGAGGTGAACGGCGACCATCTCGCGCTCATCGATGGGCAGCGCACAAAGCGCGGCTGGAAGGGTGCAATCGTGACGAACGCAAACTGTTCCGCCACGGTGGCCGTGGTGGCGCTCGCGCCGCTGCACCAGAAGTTCGGAATCAAGCAGCTCTTCCTCTCGACGATGCAGGCGGTTTCCGGCGCCGGATATCCCGGCGTCCCGTCACTCGACATTCTCGGAAACGTGATTCCGTACATCGCCGACGAAGAGCCGAAGCTCGAGCGGGAGATGTTGAAGCTGCTCGGCAAATACCAAGACGACGAGATCATCGACGCCGTTTTCAAAGTGAGCGCGCACACGAATCGTGTCCCTGTCGAGCACGGTCACACGATCTGCATGACAATCGGCTTTGAAGAGAAGCCGACGCCTGAAGCCGCGATTCAAACGTTGCGCGAGTGGAGGGGATTTCCTGCAACCGAAGGCCTTCCGACGAAGCCCGAGCACCCGCTCATCGTGACCGATGCTCCCGACCGTCCCCAGCCCAAGCGAGACGTATCGGCCGGCGACGGGATGACCGTGACGGTGGGTCGCGTACGTCGTGACGCGGTACTCGATCTCAGGATGGTCGCCCTCGGGCACAACACGGTGCGCGGGGCGGCCGGCGGTTCTGTTCTGAACGCGGAGCTGCTCGCCGTCAACGGCGCGCTCGACAGCGCGTGATCGTCGTAAAGTTCGGGGGGACGTCGGTCGGCGACGCGGAGGCGATAGCGCGGTCTGCCGCCATTGTGAAGGGACGACTCGCGCGCCAGCCGGCGGTGGTAGTCTCAGCCTTGGGCGGCGCGACGAATAGCCTGCTGGCCATCGGCGAGCAATCGGCCAAAGGACATCTCATCGGCGCGCTCCGCGGCGTCGAGACCCTGAGGGACCGGCACTTTCAGCAGTGCGAGAAGCTGCTCGGCACCTCCGACGTGGCGACCGACGTCGCGTCCGAGATGAGCGCGAGCTTCGACGAGCTTGCGAGTCTGGCCGAGGCTCTCTCAGTCCTTGGACACGCCACGCCCCGCAGCTTTGACGCCATCGCCGCGTTTGGCGAACAGCTCTCCTCCCATCTGGTCGCCGCTTACTTCAAGCTGAACGGAATTCCCGCCGAGCACGTCGACGCGCGCGACGTATTCACCACCGACGCGAATTTCATGACGGCCGAGCCGCAAACGGACGCCATCGCGGAAAACGCGCGCGAGATCGTGCAGCCGCTGATTCAGGATGGGAAGGTTCCGGTCATGGGGGGATTCATCGGCCGCACGGCAGCTGGAATCACCACCACGCTTGGGCGCGGCGGCTCGGACTACAGCGCGTCGCTGCTTGGGGCGGCGCTGCATGCGGACGCGATCGAGATCTGGACGGATGTGGATGGGATGCTCACCGCCGATCCGCGTGTGGTGAAAGGATCCAAACTCATTGAGCAGATTCGATTCGACGAAGCGTCGGAGCTCGCCTCGTTCGGCGCCAAAGTCCTGCATCCGAACACCATCGCGCCCGCGGTGAGACTCGGAATTCCCGTTTTCATCTACAACTCGCGAAATCCCGGTGGCAAGGGAACGCGCATTACCTTCGACGCCCCGCGGCGAGCCGTGAGCGCGATTGCCGGAAAGGGCGGCGTAACCGTAGTGAAGGTTGGTGCGGCGAAGATGCTGTTCGCCCGTGGCTTTCTGCGCCGGGTGTTCGAGATTTTCGAGGAAAACGGCATCTCGATCGACGTCGTCGCGACATCGGAGGTTTCCGTGTCGATGACCGTAGACGATCCGTCGGGACTCGAGTCCCTCGTCGTGGGTCTGTCCCAGCTCGGCGACGTCTCCGTCGAGCGCGATCGCGCCATCGTTGCGGTCGTCGGCGCCGCGATCAGCGAAGACAGCAGCTCCATGGGTCGCGCGATCGGGGCGCTCGAAGGGATCAAGGTTCACATGATGTCGCTCAGCGCGACGGGAATTAATCTCACGATCATCGTCGACGGCGATCAGCTGAACCCGGCGATGGACCGCCTCCATAACGCATTCTTCGGACAGGAACAGAAATGACAGATCCTGGCCGGAGCATCGCGATCATCGGCGACGGCAAGATGGGTCAGGCGATTCGTGAGCTCGCGCTGGTGAAAGGCTGGAAGGTCGCCGCACTGATCGGCGAGAATGAGAGTGCGGGCGGGCAGGGAATCAACAGGAGTACGCTTGGAGGTGCGCAGGTCGCCGTGGAGTTCACGGAGCCCAAGGCTGCGGTCGCGAACATCGCCGCGACACTTCGCGCGGGCGTGCCGGTCGTAGTGGGGACAACGGGCTGGTATCAGGAGCTTCCCGAGGTGAGCAGGATCGCGAACGAGAGCGGCGCAGCGTTGCTTTGGTCACCGAATTTCTCGCTGGGCGTAAACGTCCTCATCGAAGTGGCGCGCTATGCGGGGACGCTGATGCGAGAACTGCATGACTTCGACGCGCACATAGTCGAGACTCACCACTCCGCCAAAAAAGATGCGCCGTCGGGGACTGCGCTCGCGCTCGGAAAAGCAGCCAGCGATGGGCTCGATCGACCGATACCAATCACCAGCGTACGGACCGGCTCGGTGCCGGGAACCCACGAGCTTATTTTCGACGGGAGGTTCGAGCAGCTCGCGCTGAATCACGTTGCGCGCGACCGGCTGGTCTTCGCCGAGGGAGCACTGACTGCCGCCGGCTGGCTGATCGGAAAAACCGGCGTCTTCACAATGCGCGACGTCCTCAGCCTTCCACCGCGCAAGCCGTGAGCTCGAGCGCGGTGAAACTCTGCCACCACCCCATCGTAGAGGAGCCATGCCTATGATTCGCGCTAACGTCCTTGTCTCCCTCGCCGTCATGAGCGCACTCGCGGTTTCGTGCCGCCGCGCCGGTGATTCCGATCCTGTACCCGCGACTGTCCTCGGCTCGTACGAGTACGCCGCCAAGGGATCCACTCTCAGGAAGCCGTGGGAGTTCGCCGCGCTGCTCGAGCTCCGGCCGGACAAGACCTACGCGTTCACTTTCGACAAGACGATTGAAGGGCAGAAGGATTCCACGGAGAGAAGCGTCGGGACCTACGTGGTGACGGGCGACCACGTTGTGATGAACGACCCCAGTGGGGGCAGAGCGGCCAAGGACGTTCACAATCTGCTGATCAGGCCCGACTCGCTCATTCCCGAAGTCGGCTGGACCGCGGAGCTCTTTCTGAAGGGAGTCGGAGCCCCGAACATCGTATTCGTCAAGCGCGTGGGCGGCTAGTCACACTCGCTCTTCGCGGCAATCGCCGCGTAGATTACGGCATGAAATCCCGGCGGCTTGCGGGCTGTGGAACCGCGCTTGTCACACCATTCACGATGCAGGGCGAGATCGACGAGCAGTCGCTCCGGTCGTTCGTCGACTGGCAGATCGCGAGCGGCGTGCATTTCGTCGTCCCGTGCGGCTCGACTGGTGAAGCCGCGACAATGACGCTCGCGGAACATCGGCGAGTCGTCGAGATCACCGTAGAGCAGACTGCGGGCAGAGTGCCAGTTGTCGCGGGCGCGGCGTCCAACGATACGAAGAAGGCGGTTGCGCTGTCGCGCGAAATGGCGTCGGCGGGTGCGACGCACCTGCTTCACGCCTCGCCGATGTACAACAAGCCGCCGCAGCGCGGGATCGTGGCGCACTTTCACGCAATCGCCGACGCCGTCGAGATTCCCATTGTGGTCTACAACGTCCCTGCGCGCACGGCCAGTAACATCGAGGCGGCGACCACGCTCGAGCTTGCCGAGCACGAGAACATTGTTGCGGTCAAGGAGGCGTCAGGAAATCTCGCGCAGATCGGGGAGATCCTCCGGCATCGCCCGGCGCGCTTCTCGGTTCTCTCCGGGGACGATCCGCTCACGCTTCAGGTGATGGCTGATGGCGGCGATGGCGTCATATCCGTCACCTCCAACGTCGCTCCCACACTCGTCGCGCAGCTGACCGAGCTATGCGCCACCGGCGACTTCGCAGCGGCGCGGGTCATCCACCATCGCCTGGCCGAATGGACCGCCGCGGCGTTCGTGGAATCGAACCCGATTCCTGCCAAGGCGGCTCTGGCGCTGATGGGAAAGATGGCGAACGTGGTTCGGCTGCCGCTGGTACCGCTCGCGGACAGATTCGAGTCCACCGTGCGCGCGGCGCTCGTGTCGGTGGGAGCCCTTTCTGCGTGACCGCTGACGACACGCGAGAGCTCGAGAAGCGCATCGACGCGCTTGCCGCAACCCCGGCCGGATCCTCGCTATTGGGAGACGCGAGGGACGCAGTAGAGAGCCTCCTCGACGCTCTCGAGAAGGGAAGCATAAGGGCGGCCGACAAGGAGCCGGCGAGCGGCGAATGGCGCGCAGTTCCGTGGGTGAAGCGAGGAATCCTACTGGGATTTCGCGTGGGCGCAATGGTCGACATGTCGCTGGGATCGAGCAAGCCGGGCTTCGGCCTGCATTTCTTCGACAAGGACACGTATCCGCCGCGGGCGCTCAAGCTCGACGACGGCGTTCGTGTCGTGCCCGGCGGCTCCAGCATCAGGCGGGGCGCATATGTCGCGCGCGGCGTCGTGTGCATGCCGCCGATGTACGTAAACGTCGGAGCGCACATCGGGGCGGGGACGATGATCGATTCTCACGCGCTGGTCGGATCGTGCGCGCAGGTCGGCGAGCGCGTGCACCTGAGCGCCGCTGCGCAGCTGGGCGGTGTGCTCGAGCCTGTGAACGCCTCCCCGGTCGTGGTCGAGGACGACGTTATCGTCGGCGGCAATTGCGGAATTTACGAGGGTACCGTTGTGAGAAAGGGGGCGGTGATCGGCGCCGGCGTGGTGCTCACGCGGGGAACGCCGGTATATGATCTGGTTCGAGAGACCGTGCACCGCGCCGACGCGGGACGCGCTCTCGTGATTCCCGAGAACGCTGTCGTGGTCCCGGGGGCGCGACAGGTGAAGGGAAGCTGGGGACAATCGCAGGGCATCTCGCTCCAGACTCCCGTGATTGTGAAGTACCGCGACGAAAAAACCGACGCGGCAACAGCGCTGGAATCTTGGCTCCGCTGACCGTTGCCGGGCGTCTCAAGGTTCCCGGCGACAAGTCTATCTCACACCGCTCGCTGATTCTCGCGTCGCTCGCCGACGGGGAATCGCGAATCACCGGGATCCTGGACTCGGAAGACGTTCGCTCGACCGCCGGGGTCCTTCGCGCGATGGGGGCTCAAATCCCCGAGCTGTCGCAGGAGATGCTGGTGCGCGGATCTGGCCTGCGGGGATTGCGTCCGCCAAAGGGACCGCTCGACTGCGGTAACAGCGGCACCACGACCCGGCTTGTCGCGGGCGTGGTCGCCGGCCATCCCTTTTCTGCGCGCTTCGAAGGCGACGCCAGTCTCAGCCGCCGGCCAATGAAGCGCATCGCCGAGCCCCTCGCCTACATGGGCGCACGCTTCGTTTTCGAGGGCGGCGATGGGCTTCCGATGACCGTTCATGGCGTAGAGCTGCGGAGCATCGATTGGGATACGAAAACGGCGAGCGCTCAGGTGAAGAGCGCCATCCTTCTCGCGGGGCTCGTCTCGCAGGTAGAGGTTCGGGTGACCGAGAGCGGCAGGTCGCGCGATCACACCGAGAAAATGCTTCGAGCCATGGGCGTCGATGTAGAAAACGACGGGACTCAGGTTTGCCTGAGACCTTCGCGAAAGTTGAACGCAGTTGACATCGCCGTACCCTCCGACCCTTCCTCGGCGGCCTTTTTTATCGCGGCCGCGGCACTGGCGCGAGAAGGCGAGCTCCGGCTGGAAGATGTGTGTCTCAATCCGACGCGAATCGGCTTTATCGAGGCGATCAGGAAAATGGGCGGCAACATTGTCGCAGCGACCCGCCTCAGCGCGGCTGGCGAAGAGATCGGCACCCTCACGGTGCGTCCCTCTGTGCTCGGGGATATAAGAGTGACGGAGGCAGAGGTCCCTTCGCTGATCGACGAGCTGCCGCTTCTGGCGTGCGTCGCCGCCGCCGCCGGTGTCGAGCTCGAGGTTACGGGTGCCTCCGAGCTGCGGGTGAAGGAGAGTGATCGCATCAGCGTCGTCGTCCAGAATCTTCGCGCGGTTGGTGTCGGCGCGGATGAAATGCCGGACGGCCTTCGTGTGCGCCGGGCGAGACCGGCGACAGCCGCGGCGAGAAAGTTCTCGGGTGTCGTGGACCCTCGCGGAGACCATCGAATCGCGATGGCATTCGGCGTTCTCTCCGCTGTGTCGGGGAACCAGATCAGGATCCTCGATCCGGAAATCGTGGCCGTGTCGTACCCGCGCTTCTGGGAAGATCTCAGGCGGGTCGTGTCGTGAATCGCCGCACAGTGGTGATCGCGATCGATGGACCGGCGGCATCGGGCAAGTCGTCAACCGCCCAAATGGTCGCCGACAAGCTCGGGTTTCTTCACGTGGATTCCGGCTCACTCTATCGAGCCGCAACCGCGGCCATTCTGCGGAAGGAAGTCGATCCCTCTCGTTGGACCGACGCCGCCGTTCTCGAGGCCGCCAGCTCCGTCGGGCTGCGGGCGGCCCGCACGTCCTTCTATCCAGTCCTCGACGGACGTGCGATCGAGGAAGAGATCCGTGGCTCCGAGGTCACCCGCAGCGTCTCACGGGTGGCCCAGATGCCGCGCGTGCGCGAGTGGGTGAACGACCGCGTTCGTGAGGCGGCGGCCGCGGCCAACGTGGTGGTCGATGGGCGCGATATGGGCACCGTCGTATTTCCCGATGCCGACCTCAAGATTTTTCTCGTCGCGGATTCGAGGGAGCGCGCCTTGAGGCGTCTTCGCCAGCGCGGGACTCCTACCTCGGAACAATTGCTCGACGATGAGACCATACGCATAATGGAACGCGATGCCCGCGATGCCAAGCAAACCGTTCCCGCCGAAGACGCTGTCACGATCGACACGACGGCGCTGACCCAGCCGGAGCAGGTTGCCCAGATCGTTGCGCTGGCGGAAGAGCGATCGGGAGCGAGATAGCGATGGGTATGCCCGTCGGAGCACTCGAAGGACTTACCGACGAGGAGCTGATTCTGTTGCTCACGAAAGGGCTACGATAAGCGAAGTCCGGTAGTGGGCCGACCCACTACCGCGAAGTCCGCTGGCGTTGACCCCAAGGGTTGGACGGCCTACATTTAAAGGCTTGATTCGAACGCACCCAACCCTTTAACCCGCAACATGATAGACTCTGCCAGCGAAACACAAACCTCTACCGGCGCGACGCTGACCGCGCGCGAGAAGCGCGATCTGCAGAAGGCGCAGCTGCGTCCGCTTGCCAACCTCAGGCCCGAGCTTTACGACGACGACGATTATTCGCAGGACGAGCTCGAGACAATGATGGAGATGTACAACGGGACGATGGCCTCGATCGAAGAGGGAGAAATCGTCAAGTCCCGCGTGCTGGATATTCGCGACAACATGGTCGTCCTCGACATCGGCTTCAAATCCGAAGGGACGATTCCGCTCGAAGAGTTCAAGGATCTTCCCGACCTCAAGCCGGGCGACGAAGTAGAAGTTCTTCTCGAGCACCTCGAGGATCAGGAAGGATCCGTCGTTCTTTCGAAGAAGAAAGCCGACTTCATGCGCGTGTGGGAGCGCATCCGCGTTGCCTACGAGAACGACGAACCAGTGCGCGGCTCATTGATCAAGAAGATCAAGGGCGGCGTGGTAGTCGATCTCATGGGAGTCGATGCATTTCTCCCTGGATCTCAGATCGCCCTCCGGCGCGTTCCCAACGTCGACGAGCTGCTCGGCCAGACCTTCGACTTCAAGATCATCAAGCTCAATAAGCGCCGGCGGAACATCGTCGTCTCGCGTCGCGTCATCCTCGAGCAGGAGAGAGCGGGCAAGCGCGAGAAGCTGATGAAGGAGCTGCAGAAAGATCAGGTCCGCAAGGGCGTGGTCAAGAACATCACCGACTTCGGCGCATTCATCGATCTCGGCGGCGTTGACGGTCTGCTCCACATCACCGACATGTCGTACGGTCGCATTCAGCATCCGTCCGAGATGGTGCACATCGGCCAGGAGCTCGAGGTCAAGGTTCTCGACATCGATTGGGACCGGGAGCGCATCTCCCTCGGCCTCAAGCAGCTCCAGAGCTATCCGTGGAAGGATGTCGCCGAGAAGTATCCGGTCGGCACGCGCGTCAGTGGCAAGGTTGTTTCGATCACCAACTATGGCGCGTTCATCGAGCTCGAGCCGGGCATCGAAGGCCTCGTTCACATCAGCGAGATGAGCTGGACGCGCAACGTTCGTCATCCGTCGAAGCTGGTGTCGATCGGCGAAGCGATCGAAGCTGTCGTGCTCAAAGTCGATCCGAACGAGGAAAAGATCTCGCTCGGCATGAAGCAGACGGAGCAGGATCCGTGGATGATGCTGCCGGATAAGTATCCGATCGGCACGCGTCTCAACGGCAAGGTCCGCAACCTCACCAGCTTTGGCGCGTTTGTAGAGATCGAGCCGGGCATCGACGGACTGATTCACATCTCCGACATGTCGTGGACCAAGCGCGTTCAGCATCCTTCGGAAGTTGTGAAGAAGGGCGACTCGGTCGACGTCGTGATATTGAACGTCGATGCGGAGAACAAGCGCATCTCACTGGGTCTCAAGCAGGCGACCGAAGATCCGTGGCTGCGTATCGGCGAGACCTATCCGGTCGGCACCGAGCTGCGCGGCAAAGTCGTGCGTCTGATGGATAAGGGCGTCGTCGTCGACATTGGCAACGACATCGAGGGCTTCGTTCCCGTAAGCCAGCTGAACTTCGGCCAGCCGGTGAACAGTCCCGCGGACATCGTCTACGAGACGATGAATCTCGACCTCAGGGTTCTCGAGGTGGATCCGATCCATCGGCGGATCGTTCTGGCAGTGACGGCGATTCCAGAGGATCAGCCTCCGCGTCCGGAAACGCCGTCCAAGGTGATTCCGATGGAGTCCGACGATTACAATCTGTCCGATCCCATCCCAACGCCGCCTGATTCATACGTGGAAGAGCCGGCATAACATTCGGCTGATTTCAGCGAGTAACGGTCCGTTCGTAAGAGCGGGCCGTTTTCTTTTCCCGGAACCGGGCGTTCGATACTCAAATCCCCACGAATCGTCCTACTTATGCCGGATTAGCTCCCCCCTTTCCCGCTCAATCCTCGCCCCAATTGCCAACCTCAGCCGAACGCGAAGCCCTTCTCGTATTGGATCACGAGCTTACAGTCCGTGCCGCGAACAGGGGGTTCTACTCCATGTTTCGCCTTGCTCCGGAGGAGTGCGTCGGCCAAAAGGTCTACCAGCTCGGCGGTCGAGCTTGGGACGAACGCCTTCGTTCGTTGCTCGAGACGGTTCTAAGCGGTGAGCCGCAGGCTGATCATTTCGAGCTGATTCACGACGAGAAGGAAGGTGGCCGCGGAGTGCTTTGGGTCAGTGCCCGCCTGATGCCCGCCGACGATCCCGCCGACGCGACGATTCTCCTCGCCATCGAAGACCTGACGACTGGTCGCACGGTAGAGCAGTCTCTGCTGACGAAGAGCCAGGAGCTGTTCACCTTGGCCGACCTGGCAGGTCGCAGCGCACACGAGCTGAACAATCTGTTGACCGTGATCCACATGAACGCGGATCTCATCGAGACCGCGCTTGCTTCTGCCAAGAAGTCGACGCTCGAAGCGGCCGACATTCGTCTGGCCGTCGAGCGGGCTCAATCGATCACGAAGAAGTTGTTGCTCACGAGCAGGCGGGTGCTGCCGCAGCCGACAGGCCTCGACAGAAACGACGGGTCCGTCCCTCTTCCCGGATCTCCGCTCAAGGAATCGGACACCGAGCGAGCTGAGCGCGAAGAAGCACAGGCGCAGTCTGGCCGACTCCGCGGGCCGCGGGAAGGCGTGCCGGCGGGGCACGAAACGATTCTCCTCGTTGACGACGAGAAATCCCTGCGCAAGCTCGCAAATCGAGTGCTCTCGGCGGCGGGCTATCGCGTGCTCGAGGCATCTGACGGCGCAGTCGCTCTTCGTGTCGCTGCCGAGGAGGTAGGCGAGGTCGATCTGGTTCTAACCGACGTGGAAATGCCGACGCTTGGCGGCCGCGGAATGGTGGACGAGCTGCTCGAGTTGAGTCCAGGCACCCGGGTCCTGTTCATGTCCGGGTACACCGACAACGAGATTCTCCGGCGTGGAATAAGGACTTCCGAGACGAACTTCCTTCAGAAGCCATTCACAGCCGAGTCATTGATTGCAGCGGTGCGTGCGACGCTGACCAAGCCCGCGACTGCACCGTAGTGGCGTCCAAGCGACTGAATGGCTTTGAAGCCAAGGCACGCATACTCGTCATCGATGACCATGAAGAGAACATCAAGCTCGTAACCAGAGTTCTCTCAAAGGCCGGATACAAGCACATCGCCTCCACGATCAACTCCGCCGAAGCCCTGTCGCTTCACGTGGAGTTCAAGCCGGACCTCGTCCTGCTGGATCTCCACATGGGGGATAAGGACGGCTTCGAAGTCCTCCAGGAATTCGCTTCCCTGAACGGAGGCGGTGAGCGTGTTCCAGTGCTCATGATCACGGCGGACGACAGCGCGGAGACCAAACGCCGCGCGCTCGCCTTGGGGGCAAAGGACTTCGTCGGAAAGCCGTTCGACGGACCCGAGGTGCTGCTTCGCATCGCCAACCTCCTGGAAACTCGATTTCTTCAGCTGGCGCTCGAGGGGCAGAACTCGGAGCTGGAGCAGAAAGTCGCTGAGCGAACGAAAGCGCTCGAGGAATCGCAGCTCGAAGTGCTCGAGCGATTGGCGGCCGCGGTCGAATTCCGGGACGACGACACCGGTCAACACACCAAGCGGGTCGGCAAGGTCTCGGCGATGCTGGCCGAAGCGATTGGGCTTCCCCCGGAAACCGTACAATTGATCGAACGCGCCGCGCCCCTTCACGATATCGGAAAAGTCGGAATCCCCGACAACATCCTCCTCAAGGCCGGGCCGCTAACGTCTGAAGAGTTCGAGATCATGAAGTCCCACACGGTCATCGGGGCGAGGATGTTGTCAAATGGGGGCTCGGAGCTTGTTCGGATGTCACAACGGATTGCGCTCAGCCATCATGAGTGGTGGGATGGCTCGGGGTATCCGCACCGTACATCAGGGGACCGGATTCCCCTCGAAGCGAGAATTGTTGCGATCGCCGATTTCCTCGACGCACTCACTCACGACCGTCCGTATCGTCCAGCGTGGTCGCTCGCCGAAACGCTTCAGGAGATCAAGAGCAGATCGGGCACGCACTTCGAGCCCCTCATCGCCACTACTCTCGCCAAGATCGACTGGCGGGCCAATTACGCGCTCGTAACGTAGCTGCGGCGGGTTTTTTGCTTTAGCCACCCTTCAGAGAAACGGTCACCTTTCTGGAGGGGAGCGATGCTTTGGACACCCGGGGGGCGAAGCCCCAATCTCGAGGACCGCCGTTCGAGCGGCGGCGGAGGTATGGGCAGAGGTTTGGGCATCGGCGGGACCATTGTGGTTCTTGGCTTGAGCCTGCTCTTCGGCCGAAATCTGTTCACGGACCTGGGTGTACAGCCCGCCGGCGTTTCGACCGCATCAACCCCACTGAGCGCCGCGGATTCTGCCGCGCAGGAGACGGAAGTCCAGTTCGTCTCGTTCGTCCTCGACGACGTGCAGAAGACGTGGGCGAGCACGCTGTCCAACTCGAGCACCCCATTCCATCCGGCGAGGCTCGTGCTATTTCGGAATTCCACCGACTCCGGTTGCGGGCCCGCCCAGTCAGCCATGGGTCCCTTTTATTGTCCCGTGGATCAGCGCGTCTATCTCGACCTCGGCTTTTTCGACGAGCTGAAGCAGCGTTACAGTGCGTCCGGTGACTTCGCACAGGCCTACGTAATCGCCCACGAGCTTGGACACCACATTCAGCATCTTCAAGGCATCGACGCACAGATGCGCCAGGCCCAGGAGTCGGATCCGTCACGGGCGAACCGGATGTCGGTTGCCCTCGAGCTACAGGCCGATTGCTATGCAGGCGTGTGGGCGCACTCCACGCAGGGCAGACTTCTTCAGGCGGGAGACGTTGACGAGGCGCTGACTGCGGCCTCCGCCGTCGGGGACGATCGGATTCAGCAGCGCACGACCGGCCGCGTAAATGTCGATTCGTTCACCCACGGCTCGGCGGCACAGAGGTCGGCATCGTTCAAGCGCGGCATGGAGACCGGCGATCCCAGAAGCTGCGCGATGAGCTGAGCTTACAGGTAGCGCGTCTGGAGCATCTCGCGGTGGTGCAGCTCGTGCCCGGCGACGATGTAAGCCAACGCCCTCACCGTCACCTCGGCGCCATTCGCTGTGCCGCGCCGCATCCAGGCGTCTTCGCTGAGATGCGTGAAAAATAGAACGGTCGATCGCCTGAGACTCTCCAGCTCCGAGGCGAGCTCGGCGAGCACATAGTCGTCGAACGTGGCGTTTCGAACGTAGTCATCCTGCTCGAATCCCGGCAACGCCGTCAAATCGTTGCGGGCGAATCTGAGCGCGCGCGCGACGAAGATCCGCTCGCTGTCCATCAGGTGACCGATCATTTCGTTGACGCTCCACTTATCCGGTGCGTAGCGGTAGGTCCCCACTGAGGAAGGTAGACTATTAATGAGCGCCTGCGTATCCGACATCTGCTGCGCGAGCGTCGTGAGGATGTCGCCCGGTGCAACGAGATCTATGTACCTGCCGTAGTAGGGAAGAAACTCGCCCGCTTCCGGCTTCATCGTTCTTACGGCTGACAACGTTGTCTCCGCTGATTTGATGGCGTTCGAGAAATAGAATGCTGGGGAGGCCCCCGCGCCACCGCCACATTGCTGCCCCGGGCTGGTGGGCGTATCATGCGGTCACAAACTCTTGGGCCCCCGGGGGAATGCCAGACCCGCACGATCCGTACATTTCTCTTCGCAACTCCAATTTTCTCTGGTACGTCGCCAGTCTTGTCGCGATAACCCTGGGCACGCAGATCCAGGCGACTGTGGTTGCCTGGCAGGTGTACGCCCTCACGAAGGACCCTCTATCGCTTGGGATAGTCGGGCTGGCAGAGGCGCTGCCGTTCATCACCGCGGCTCTTTACGCGGGACACGTGGCCGATAGGAAAAATCGAAAGACCCTTTCGATGGTGGCAATCGGTATACAAGTGATTTGCGGAATTGCCCTGCTCCTCCTCACGGTTCGCTCGAGCGCGCTGCTCGCCGGCCGTGTGTGGCCGATCTACGCGGTTGTGAGCGCGAGCGGTCTCGCGCGCAGCTTCCTTCAGCCCGCGCGCACCGCACTCGGGGCCGAAATCGTGCCGCGTGAGACTTATGCGAATGCGGTTACCTGGCGCTCTTCGCTGTGGCAGTTTGCGGCCGTCGTCGGACCTGCATTGGGCGGACTGATCTACGGATTCTCGGGACCGAGGCTCGCCTATGTCGTGGAGTCCATTCTTTGCGCGATCGCGCTCGCCCTGTTCGCACGGATTGCCTACTCGCGGCATCCGGTAGTCGCGGACGAGGCAACGATCGGGGAAAATCTGACGATTGGCATCCGATTTCTCCTCACCCAACCCGAACTGCTCGGGGCCCAGCTTCTCGATCTCTTCTCTGTCCTGTTCGGGGGCGCGCCCGCGCTCCTGCCGATTTTTGCGTCGGAAATCCTACATGCGGGTCCGCAGGGACTCGGAGTTCTGCGGGCAGCGCCGGCAGCGGGCGCGGTGCTGATCTCGGTGCTGTTGGTACACCGAAGGCTGCGCAGAGCGGGGCCGATACTGTTCCTTTGCGTGGCCGGCTTTGGCGCCAGCTGGATACTTTTTGCCCTTTCGCGTTCGTTCTGGTTGTCGCTGATGCTGCTCTTCATCGGTGGCATGTTCGACAACGTCAGCGTGGTGATTCGCTCTACTCTGCTCACTTTGCGGACACCCCGGCATCTCCTCGGCAGGGTCTCGGCGGTCAACCAGATCTTCATCGGATCCTCGAACGAGATCGGCTCGTTCGAGTCGGGCGTTGCGGCCAGGATCCTGGGAACGGTCAGGTCGGTGATTTTTGGCGGGATAGTGACGTTGGGGGTCGTCGGCGTGACGGCCTGGAGGATCCCGGCCCTCAGGCGGCTCGACCAACTCGATTGACGGAGTAAAGAGCACAAAATCCACTGTTCCGAAATCGCGCCGAGTGACACATTAGGCCATGGACTCCAGCTCCTCCATGCTCGACTCGATGACGTTGGCGCCCTCCTCCGCCGTTCCCGGCTGGACCGCCGAGTACGCCGTGCCTCTCGGAGGCCCGGGCCACCTCCTGCTGGCCACTTTCGAGCAGGCTGCCATCGGAATCGCGCACCTCACTCTTGGCGAAGAGTGGATCTCCGTTAATCAGCGATATTGCCAGATCACCGGATACAGCCGCGAGGAGATTCTCCAGCTCAAGCTCGAGGCGTTGACCCACCCCGAAGATGTTCCCGCCAGTCGCGAGTTCATCACACGAATTCGATCGGGCGAACTGCCAGAATACAAGATGGAGAAGCGTTACATCCGGAAGGATGGTGCGATCATCTGGGTGAACCTCACTGTGTCAATCGTGAGGGCCAGCAGTGGAGAGCCGTTGTATCTCGTCGCGTTCATCGAGGACATAACCCAGCGCCGCGAGGCCGAATACCAGGCGAACAGATCGTTGTCGCTGCTGCGCGCGACGCTCGAATCGACGGCGGATGGCATTCTCGTGGTCGATGTCAGTGGAAAGATCCTCAGCTTCAATCAGAAGATGCCGGACATGTGGGGAATCCCGCCGGAGATCTTTGCATCGGGTGACGACGAGCGCGCGATCACCGCCGCGCTCGCCAAGCTCTCGCATCCCGAGGACTTCATGGCGAAGGTCGTGGAGCTATACAACAATCCCGACGTCGCGAGCTATGACGTGCTGCAGCTGAAAGATGGGAGGATCTTCGAGCGGTATTCCCAGCCGCAGCGGATCAATGACGTCGCGGTCGGAAGGGTGTGGAGCTTTCGCGATGTAACCGCGCGCCGCCGCGCGGAGGAACAGGGACGCGCGCTGGAGCGGGAGCAGGCTGCGCGTGCGGAAGCCGAGAACTCACAGAAGCGCACGGCGCTTCTTGCGGAAGCGAGCAGAGTGCTCAGCACGTCGTTCGACTACCAGACGACCCTGGCCGCGCTCGTTCGGCTCGCCGTCCCCACGCTGGCCGACTACTGCGCCCTGGACATCCTCGAGGGGGACGACGAGTTCAAGCGCATCGGAGAAGCGCACGTCGATCCAACCAAGTCGACGCTCATAAGAAAAGTCGCGACTTTTCCGAGAAGCGCGCTCACCGCGCAGCACCCCTTGAACCGCGTGATGACAACCGGCTATCCGGTCCTCGAGGCTGAGGTTACACCGGCCTTCATTCGTGCGTCCTTTGCTGAGCCGACCCAGAGACAAACGGTCGAGGCGCTCGATCCGCGCTCGCTGATTTGCGTGCCGCTGGTGAGCTCCGGAAAGATCCTGGGCGCCTTGACGCTGGTGACTTCCGGCTCGGGACGCCGGTACGACGAAGCCGATCTCTCGCTGGCGGCGGACGTCGCGCGTCGCGCCGCGATTGTGGTGGAGCACGCGCGCCTTTTTCACGAGGCGCAGCAGGCCACGAAAGCGCGGGACGACGTTCTTGCCGTCGTGGCGCATGATCTTCGTAATCCGCTGAACACGGTTACGATGGCGATCAGCCTCATGCTCGAAAACACGCCCCCTGAACGGACGCAGGAGCGAAGACAGGTCGAGATAGTGCGTCGGGCCGCCGATCGGATGAACCGAATGATTCAGGATCTGCTCGACGTCAGGAGGATGGAGAGCGGGCGTCTCGCGATCGATCTGAAAGCCGAAGACGTCAACGTGATCATCAATGACATGATCGAGATGCTTCGTCCTCTGGCAGAGGGCAGCTCGATAGTCCTCGAGCCCAGCGTCCCCGAGGGGCTTCCGTCCGTTCTCTGCGATTCCGCGAGAATTCAGCAGGTGCTTTCGAATCTGGTTGGAAACGCGGTCAAGTTCACGCCCCGGCAGGGGCGAATCACCGTCTGCGCGGAGCTCATTGACGGCGAGGTGCGGTTCGGGGTAATCGATACCGGCCCCGGAATTCCCCCTGAGCAGGTGCCGCACATCTTCGGGCAGTTCTGGCAGGCCTCACCATCGGACCGCCGCGGAATCGGCCTCGGACTGGCCATCGCGAAGGGAATCGTGGAGGCCCATAAGGGGACTATCTGGGTGGAAAGCCACGTCGGCCTCGGTAGCACCTTTTACTTCACGCTGCCGACCGCGACCTAGCCCGCGCTTGCGGCGGGTGCCTCCAGGCGTAGCGGAGGGTTTGGCGGGGGGTCGCGCGCGTTGCCGGGAGACAGCTCTAGCGTCCATACACGACGCTCCGCTCCTCGGCCCAGGCCGGCCAAAGCGACCGGGCGTGCCCTTCAGGAGGACAAGCTGGGACAGTCAGTATCTCGGGAGTATATAGACACGGCGGAAGCCGCGGGACTCCGCTACGTCACAGATGCGATGCCGGGAATTCGCCGTCAGCGCCACGGTCGCGGGTTCAATTACATGGACCCCGATGGCCGTGTCATTCGCGCGCCCGAGATGCTGCAACGGTATCGCTCGCTTGTGATCCCGCCGGCATGGACCGATGTGTGGATCTGTCCCTATCCCGACGGGCATCTTCAGGTGACCGCCCGCGATGCGAAAGGGCGTAAGCAATACAGATATCACTTGGGTTTCCGGCAGCACCGCGATGGCACCAAGTTCGAGCGTATGTTCGAGCTGAGCGATGTCCTCTGGAAGATCCGTGAGCGCGTAGAAACTGATATCGAGCTGGATGGTCACCCCCGAAACAAGATCATGGCGACTCTCGTCTGGCTTCTGGAGACGACGCTCATCCGCATCGGGTCCGACGAATACGCGAAGGCGAACAAATCCTACGGCCTCACGACTTTCCGTCGGAGACACGTGGCAGTGGTCGGCTCGGAGCTTCGCTTCGAGTTTCGCGGCAAGAGCGGAATCCAGCACGCCGTCGCGGTAACGGACCGGCGAATCGCACGCATCGTCCAGAGGTGCCAGGAGCTGCGCGGGGAAGAGCTTTTCAAGTATCTCGACGACGAGGGGAAGAGGCAGGTCGTCCAGGCCGAAGACGTGAACGCCTACCTTCAGGACGTCACCGGTCGCGAAATAACCGCCAAAGACTTTCGAACCTGGGCAGGAACGATGCTCGTGGCCGAGGCGCTCAGGCAGATCGGGCCAGCGGCCACCAAGCGCGAAGCCGAGAAGAACATCGTTGCCGCGGTGGACGTAACGGCGAAGCGGCTGGGCAACACGAGAAGCGTCTGTCGCAAATACTACATACACCCGGTCCTGCTCGAGGCCTATCTCGAGGGTTCGGTGCTTCCGCCGCTTCCAGAGCGGAAATGGAGCAAGCGCAAGTCAAAGGGTCCGACTCTTCGGCAACACGAGATGGATGTGCTGGCCTTCATCAAGGCGAGGCTCAAGCCGCAGAAGCGTCGCATCGCGGCAAGTCGCTACAAGAAATCGCCGGCCGCCGAGCCCGCCGGCGAAGACTCGAGGAAACCAAGCGACGCGCCGACAGAAGGGCGCGTGCTGGACCGGGCCGTCTCCTAGTCGAGATAGGGATAGTCCGGGTCCGCGAGCCGCTCCGCGCGCGCGGCCGCCTCGGGTCCGGCGATCTCCTTGGCGAGATCCAACAGCATCGGACTCAGGTGTCCTCCGTACCGCAGCAAGCTTGCGGCTCGCGCTCTGCGGGCGAGCAGGAACGCCAGGAAGGGCTGGTCGGCCTTGAGCGCGTTGCACGCCGGGCAGGCGAGTACCAGGTTGTCGCGCCGATCATAGGCGGTCTTTCCCTTTCGCGGCGTCACATGGTCCAACGTGATCGCGACGGCGCTCACTCGACGCTCGCAATACGCGCACAGCGGCCCGTGCCTGTTGAGGAGCCACTGCCGCGTTTCCATGTACGCGTTCCGGCTAGTGGGCAGGGAAGTGTGCTGCTGCGCCGGTCTACGGGCGCGCTTACGCGGCTTGCGTGATCGTTTTCGTGGTGGGGTCAAAGTGGACGGGTGTATTTGTGCCGGTCTGACTTCACAACGATAATAACTACCGCTTACGCGCCGTGGCGCTAGATGCCCATTCCGCTGGGCGTTAGCTTTTCGCTCTTATGACGATGCGAGAGAAGCTCGAGGTCCTGGCCCGCCGCCGGGCGGAGTCGGAGCAGGGCGGAGGCGAAGCGCGCCTCAAGGTGCAGCACGAGAAGGGGAAGCTCTCCGCGCGCGAAAGGCTCGACCTTCTTCTCGACGAGGGCTCTTTCGTAGAGCTGGATCGCTTCGTCGTCCACCGCTCGACCGATTTCGGGCTCGAGGCGCAGAAGTTCTACGGCGATGGCGTAGTCACGGGACACGGGAAGATCGACGGCCGGCTTGTTTATGTCTTCTCCCAGGATTTCACGGTGTTCGGCGGCTCCCTATCCGAGTCCTTCGCTGAGAAGATCGTGAAGATCATGGACCTCGCGATGCGGAATGGGGCGCCGGTGATAGGGCTCAACGATTCCGGCGGCGCGCGCATCCAGGAGGGAGTCGTCTCGCTCGGCGGGTACGCGGAGATATTTCTCCGGAATACGCTCGCGTCCGGAGTGGTGCCCCAAATTTCCGCGATCCTCGGACCATGCGCGGGCGGGGCGGTCTATTCGCCCGCCATCACTGATTTCACGTACATGGTGCGTGGAACGTCCTACATGTTCGTGACAGGGCCGAACGTAGTGAAGACCGTGACGCACGAAGACGTCACCATGGAGGAGCTCGGCGGCGCGGACACACACGCGGGCACCTCGGGCGTGGCGCACTTTGCGTGCGATTCCGAGCCCGAGTGCCTCCAGCGCATTCGCGACATCTTCCGGTTCATTCCATCCAACAATCTCGGAGATCCACCGCGAGGGCCGGCCACTGATCCGCGCGACCGCCGTGACGAATCGCTGCTCGACATTGTGCCCGACAACGCGAACAAGCCGTACGACATGCACGAAGTCATCAAGCGCATCGTGGACGACGCGGACTTCTACGAGGTGCAGAGCGAATATGCGGCGAACATCATCTGCGGGTTCGCGCACATCGGCGGCTTCAGCGTCGGCATCGTTGCGAATCAGCCGGCGGTGCTGGCGGGCGTGCTCGACATCAACGCCTCGCTCAAGGCCGCGCGCTACATACGCTTCTGCGATGCATTCAACATCCCGATCGTGACGTTCGAGGACGTTCCTGGATTTTTGCCGGGCGTCGCGCAGGAACACGGTGGCATCATCAAGCATGGAGCAAAGCTCCTCTATGCCTACTGCGAGGCCACGGTCCCCAAGCTCACGGTCATCACGCGAAAGGCATACGGCGGAGCATACGACGTCATGAGCTCCAAGCACATTCGTGGCGACTTCAACGTGGCGTGGCCGACGGCCGAGATCGCAGTGATGGGGCCGAAGGGCGCGGTAGAGATCCTGTTTCGGAAAGAGATCGCGGAAAGCGGCAATGAGACTGCGTCAACTGATGCGAAGATCGAGGAGTACCGCGAGAAGTTCGCGCATCCGTATATCGCTGCCGGCCGGGGATACGTCGACGACATCATCGATCCGCGTGACACGCGTCCCGCGCTCATCGACGCTCTCGAGAGCCTTCAGACGAAGCGCGACAAGAATCCGCCGAAGAAGCACGGTAACATCCCCCTTTAGCCGGCGTGTTTCGCAAAGTACTGGTTGCTAACCGCGGCGAGATCGCGCTTCGCGTGATCCGCGCGTGCCAGGAGCTCGGCGTGAAGACCGTCGCGGTATACAGCGAGGCCGACGCGCGCGCTCCCCACGTGCGCGAAGCCGACGAGGCGGTTCTCATCGGGCCACCCCCGTCGACGGAGAGCTACCTCCGTGGCGACAGGATCATCGAAGCGGCCAGGCTCACCGGAGCCGACGCGATACATCCGGGATATGGTTTTCTCTCCGAGCGCGAATGGTTCGCGCGGGCGGTGAGGGACGCCGGGCTCGTCTGGATCGGGCCGCCCGCGGAGGCGATTGCAGCCATGGGCAGCAAGACTGCCGCGCGCACGCTGGCCGTTGCCAACGGCGTTCCGATTGTGCCAGGTACGACCGAGCCGTTCGAGAACGCAAAAGAAGCCGAGCCGCTGGCCGGGAAGTTCGGATATCCGGTGCTTCTCAAGGCGGCCGCGGGCGGAGGGGGAAAGGGAATGCGCGTGGTCGCGTCGCCCAAGGATCTGGCGCGCGCGCTCGAAGCGGCCCGCAGGGAAGCGAAGAGCGCCTTCGGCGACGACGCCATATACCTCGAGAAGTTCGTGGAGCGCCCGCGCCACGTGGAGATCCAGATTCTCGCCGACTCTCACGGCACGGTGCTTTCGCTCGGTGAGCGCGAATGCTCGGTCCAGCGCCGTCATCAGAAGATGATCGAGGAGGCGCCGAGCGTGGCGGTGACGCCCGAGCTTCGAAAGAAAATGGGCGAGACGGCCGTACGCGTGGCGCGCGCGGCGGGTTACGTAAATGCAGGTACGTGCGAGTTTCTGCTGGCCGAGAGCGGAGAGTTTTATTTCCTCGAGATGAATACCCGTCTCCAGGTGGAGCATCCGGTGACCGAGCTCGTCACCGGCATCGATCTGGTTCAGTGGCAGCTGCGGATCGCGTCGGGAGAGAAGCTGCCCTTTCGCCAGGAGGAGATCGTCCCGCGTGGGTGGGCGATGGAATGCCGCATCACCAGCGAGGATGCGTCGAACAACTTTCTGCCTTCCACCGGTCGCATCGAGCATTTGCATCTCCCCAGTGGGCCAGGAGTGCGCTGGGACGGCGGAATAGAAGCGGGCAGCGAGGTCGGACTCTACTACGACCCCATGCTCGGCAAGCTCATCGTGTGGGGAGCGGATCGCGAGCAGGCAGTAACGCGAATGAGGCGCGCCTTGGTCGACCTGATCATTCTCGGCGTCGAGACATCGCGTGACTTTCACATCCGGATGATGGACGACGAGGAATTCCGTCGCGGCGACATCGACATTCAATGGCTGGAGCGACGGCTCGCTTCCATTCTGGAGCGCCGTCCCTCAGAAGAGACGACGCGCGTGGCAGCCATCGCCGGCGCCCTGCTTGCCGAACGGGACCGCGCGACGCGCAGCGTTACGGGAGGATCGGGCTCATTCACGACCGCTCGCAACCCGACAACGGCCGCGGATTCGTGGAAGCAGGCGGCCCGCCTCGAAGGGCTTCGCGACTGATGGCAATCGTGAGCGTTGCAATCGAGTCGATCGCGGCCGGGGGAGATGGAGTCGGGCGGAACGAGGGACTCGTCGTGTTCGTGCCGCGCACAGCTCCGGGCGACGTCGTCACCGCACAGATATCGGGGCGAGGGCACTTCGCGCGCGGCTCGCTGCGGAGCATAGTGACTCCGGCCTCCGTCCGGATCGAGCCATCATGTCCGCACTACACACGTGACCGGTGTGGAGGTTGCCAGCTCCAGCACATGACGTACGAGTCGCAGCTCGCCGCGAAACAGCTGATAATCCGCGATTCGCTTCAGCGCATCGGGAAACGGCCGATCGGGCCGCCGCCAATAGAGCGCAGCCCGAAAGAGTGGCGCTATCGCACCAAGCTCACTCTCGCGATGCGACGGCGTGGTGCACGGTGGATAGCGGGGCTTCATCCGTACGATGATCCGGGGCGTGTCTTTCCGCTGACGGATTGTCCCATCACCGACAGCGGCGTCGTCTCGGCCTGGCACGAGGTTATGCAAGCCGACTCCTATTTTCCCGACGCGAGTGAGCTGCGGGGAAGTATTCGCATGACGAGCGGCGGACCTACGTTGGTCATGATTGGCGGCGAGAGCTGGGCGGCCCGCGACCAATTTGCCGCTGCCGTTCCTTCACTCTCCGCTGTCTGGTGGATGCCCGCCGAGAACAAACCTCGGCGGCTGGTCTACGACAGGCGCGCCGATAAGTCACCGAGTGCTTCCTTTGCACAAGTGAACGCCGAGATGGCGGAGGTTCTGCGCGCATACGTGCTTCAACGCGCGTCATCGTTCGTGCCGCGCACCGCGGTCGACGCCTACGCTGGAGCCGGGGAGATCGCGACAGCATTGAGTGAGGCCGGGATCGTCGTCACCGCTATCGAGCTCGACGCCGAGGCTTCGGCGTGGTCTGCGGCAAGGCTTCTGCCCCCCTCAGCCGCGGTGGTTGGAAGAGTTGAAGACATCCTCCCGACAGTGCTGCCCGCGGATCTGGTGTTGCTGAATCCGCCGCGTGCAGGGGTCGATGCTCGGGTAACCGAAACACTCGAAACGCACGCCGGTCTGATCCGCAACGTGATTTATGTGAGCTGCAACGCCGCGACTCTTGCTCGGGATCTGGCGCGGCTGCCGAGCTATGTGATCGAGAGCACTCGCGCGTTCGACATGTTTCCGCAGACCGCACATGTGGAGACCGTTTGCGAGCTGCGCCCGGTTACTGGCGAGGCCGCACCGTGAAATACGTTGTGCAGGTCAACGATGAGCGGAAGATCGTCTCGGTGGATCCCGACGGAGTCAGCTACGAAGGCGGCGCACCAGCCACTGCGGAGTTATCGGATATAGAGGGCAGTCAGGTGCGGATGGTGAAGATCGGCACTCACGTCTACCGCGTCGTGGCAGAGAAGCGGGAAGGCCGCGGCCGTTACACGCTCTGGGTCGATGGATATCGCTTTGAGACCGAGGCGCTGGATGAGCGCACGCGCGCGATTCGGGACACGTCTGCAGCGACGGCAGCTCCCACCGGTCCCGCACCCGTTCGCGCGCCGATGCCCGGGCTGATCGTCCGCGTCAGCGTGAGCGTTGGTGATACTGTTGAAGCGGGTCAGGGCGTAGTCGTGATGGAAGCAATGAAGATGGAGAATGAGTTGCGCGCAACGGCACCGGGACGAGTAAAAAGTGTCGAGGTGGTGCCAGGTACGACCGTGGAGAAGGGAGCTCTGCTCGTCGCGCTCGAATAATCGCAGGGAAGCCAGGATGTAATGCTGCTGTAAGCTTTCTACTGCGGGCACAACCGTTGCTCCTCACGAATGCATACCCTTTAGGCGCTGGAGGTACGGTGCTCCCATCAAGAAATTGGATTTTGACCACTGCGATTGGCGTAGTGTTCGCGACCATGTCGGCCACGTCGCTGCAGGCGCAGGCAGCCGCCTCGATCTGCAAAGACGGAACGACATCGATTTCATCTGGACGTGGCGCGTGCTCGGGTCACGGAGGCGTCGACAAGAAAGCAGTAGCCCATCAGAAAAGAGTTGTAAAGGCGCAAACCAAGGTGTCGAAGGCAGCAGTCAAGAATACCGCGGGTGCACAGGTAACAACCGTCTGCGTCGATGGAACCACCTCGAATTCCACTGGCCGCGGCACCTGCTCCGGTCATGGCGGAGCGAAGGGGGCGGAAGTCACCTCGAAGACCACAGGCGCGCCGCTGCCCATTCCGAGAACGGCGGCTCCTACCCGGGCCGCTGCGAGTGCGCAGACCCGGGCGAACAGCAACTCAGCCGTTGCTCGTGGCTCGGGCTCTGCCGAGGACAACAACCCGTCCGGCGCTATCGCGCGTTGCAAGGATGGTCTGTACTCACACGCGCAGCATCGTCGTGGCGCGTGCAGTCGTCATGGTGGTGTCGCCAGCTGGATCTAGACAGCATTCCCGACGCATAATTTCCGAAAGGCCGAGCATCGCTCGGCCTTTCGAGCGTTGAGGGCTGACGCGGTTGACACAAACCCGAAGGCCGGATACCTTAAAAGGCTGTCACAAAACCACTTAGTCGCAGTCAACCGCTCGGAACCCAACTCGAATCGAAGGGGGCCGGCACTTACTTACGTTCTGCTACACATGAAGACCTACTCCGCGACACCGCGGGATATCGAGCACCAATGGTACATCGTCGACGCCGAAGGCATGGTCCTCGGCCGTCTGGCTACGCAAGTCGCGAAGATAATTCGTGGCAAGCACAAGCCGATGTACACTCCGCACATGGATACTGGCGACAACGTCATCGTCATCAACGCGTCGAAGGTTCGTGTCACGGGCAAGAAGGCGGAGCAGAAGCTCTACTTCAGGCACACCGGCTACATGGGTCACGAGCGGTTCACCCCGTTCGCCGCGATGCTGGAGAAGCACCCCGAGCGCGTGATCGAGAAAGCCGTCTATGGCATGCTTCCCAAGACGGCTCTCGGACGCCAGGTGCTCCGCAACAAGCTCCGCGTGTTCGCCGACGGCAAGCACACGCACGCCGCGCAGCAGCCCAAATTGCTCGACCTCAACAAGAGTGAGAAGTAATGCCTGATACGACGACGCACACGATCGGGCGGCGCAAGGAAGCCGTCTGCCGTCTCTACATCAAGCCCGGCTCGGGCAAATGGTCGGTCAACGGACGCACGCTCGGAGATTACTTTCCACGTCCCGCGCACGTGTCCGCCATTCAGCAGCCGTTCACCATCACCGACACGCTTGGCCGTTACGATGTAAAGGCGAAGGTCGAAGGCGGTGGACTCACTGGCCAGGCCGGGGCACTGCGCCTCGCCGTCGCCCGTGCGCTGGTGAAGCTGGATGAATCGCACCGCCGGAAGCTGCGCGATCTTGCTCTTCTGACCCGCGATGCAAGAGCGGTCGAGCGCAAGAAGCCAGGCCGTCCCAAAGCACGAAAGAAGTTCCAGTTCTCGAAGCGCTAAACCCCGAAGGACTCCTTACTTAATGGCTCAGCCCAATCTGGAGCAGTTGCTCGAAGCCGGTGTCCACTTCGGACACCAGACCCGCCGCTGGAACCCGAAGATGCGTCGTTTCATCTTCGCCGAGCGTAACGGCATCCACATCATCGATCTGCAGAAAACGCTGCGCCAGCTCGAGCTGGCCCAGAAGCTCGCCCGCGATGTCATCCTTCGCGGCGACAACGTTCTCTTCGTCTGCACGAAGCGGCAGCTCGTGAATATTGTGAAGAGCGAGGCCGAGCGTTGTGGCGCGATGTACGTCACGGAGCGCTGGCTCGGTGGCCTGCTCACCAACTTCCAGACGGTGAAGAAGCAGGTTCGCCGGCTGAAGGAGCTCGAGGCGGGCAGCGAAGCCGGTGGTGACTTCGAGAACTACACCAAGAAAGAGCAGCTGATGATGAGCCGTCAGCGCGACAAGCTTTCGAAGAATCTGAGCGGTATCAAGAACCTGACGCGTTTGCCCGGTCTCATGTTCGTGATCGACTCCAAGAAGGAGCGGATCGCGGTCAACGAGGCGAACAAGCTTCAGATTCCGCTCATTGCCCTGGTTGATACGAACGCCGATCCGGATCTGATTACGGTGCCGATAGCCGGCAACGATGACGCGATTCGCTCCGTCGAGCTGATGACGAAGTCGATCGCCGATGCGATCGTCGAAGCGCGACGGGAAGCCCCGGTGCGCGAGGAAGTCGAGGAGTCCGAGTCGTACACCTACAGCTCCGACCGGGGCGCCGAGCCGGAAGGTGAAGGCGACAAGAAGAGGAAGAGACGGCCGCGCAGGCGACGGGCGAAACCAGAGGCGATCGCCGCGCGACTCAAGACAGGCGGCGAAGAGGGTGGCGGAGCAGAAGAGGCCGCCGAGCCCGAGCAGGAAGGTTAACTTTCACGCCGCCGGAAAAAACTCCGGCGGCGTTTTAACGAGAGACATTATGACAACTACCAAAGAGAATTTCACAGCGAAAGACGTTCAGGCCCTGCGACAGAAAACCGGCGCGGGCATGATGGAGTGCAAGAAGGCACTGGCTGAAAACGATGGCGACATGAACAAGGCCGTCGAGTACCTGCGCACAAAGGGAATCGCGAAAGCGGAGACGCGCCAGGGCAAGCAGACGAGCGAGGGAGTCATCGGCAGCTACATCCACCACAACGGCAAGGTCGGCGTGATGGTGGAAGTGAACTGCGAGACGGACTTCGTCGCGCGCACGGATGATTTCAAGACACTCGTCAAGTACATCGCGGAGCACATCGCCGCCGCGGCCCCGGTCGCGGTGGACAAGGATCAGGTTCCGCAGGACAAAGTCGAGCGCGAGCGTCGTATCTTTGTCGAACAGGTGAAGGAAAGCGGCAAGCCTGATCATCTGATCGAGAAGATCGTCGCCGGGAAAGTCGAGGCGTACTACAAGGACGTCGCGCTCGTGCACCAGGCGTGGGTGAGAGAGCCGAAGAAGTCCATCGGTGATCTGATCAAGGAAGCCTCCGCCAAGCTCGGCGAGAACATCCAGGTTCGCCGCTTCGTTCGTTTTCAGATGGGCGAGGAGTAGAGAGCAGCTTTGGCTGAACTCAAGTACAAACGGGTTCTGCTCAAACTGTCCGGCGAGGCTCTCGCCGGACAGAAGGGCACCGGTTTCGATTTTACGATTCTCGAGCGCCTCGCTACGGAGATATCGGACATCGTGAAGATGGGTGCCGCTGTCGGCCTCGTGATTGGCGGCGGTAACATCGTGCGTGGCGCCCAGCTTTCGAAGATGGGAATGGATCGGGTCGGCGCCGACTACATGGGGATGCTCGGCACCGTCATCAATGCGCTTGCGTTGCAGGATGTTCTCGAGAAGGCGGAGCTCGAGACGCGCGTCATGACCGCGATTGCGATGGAGTCGATTGCCGAGCCGTTCATCAGACGCCGCGCGATGCGTCACTTCGAGAAGGGACGCGTGGTGATCTTCGCGGCCGGAACCGGAAATCCCTATTTCTCGACCGACACCGCCGCGGCGTTGCGCGCGATCCAGATCCACGCCGACGTCATCATCAAGGCGACGAGCGTCGACGGAGTCTATAGCGCGGACCCCAAGCGCGATCCCGACGCGACGCGATACGAGTCAATCAGCTACCGGGACGTCATGCTCAACGAGCTCGGCGTCATGGACCAGACGGCGATAACGCTGTGCAAGGAAAACAAGCTTCCCATAATCGTCCTGAACATTCACCGCCACGGAGAGGTTGCCCGCGCGCTCACAGGTGAGCGAGTCGGAACGATCGTACAATGACGACAATTCCTCAGATCTCGAAGGACTGCCGTACCGCGATGGATAAGTCGTTCGAGGCATCGAAGCGCGAGCTTGCCTCGATTCGGACTGGAAAGGCGACAACCAGCTTGCTCGACACGGTTCGCGTCGATGCCTACGGGCAGCAGATGCCGCTCAACCAGGTGGGGAGCGTATCCGCACCGGAGGCCAGGCTTCTCACTGTGACTCCGTGGGACAAGGGTCTCGTGACGGCGATCGAAAAGGCGCTGCGCGAGTCAGATCTGGGCTTGAACCCGCAAACGCAGGCCGGCGTGATCCGCGTTCCACTTCCGGCGCTGAACGAGCAGCGGAGGAAGGAGCTCGTCAAGGTCGTGCACAAGCTGGCCGAAGAGGCCCGCATTGGAATTCGGCACGCGAGAACAGCGGCGCGGGATCAACTGAAGAAGTTGGAAAAAACGTCGGAAGACGATCAGAAAAAGGCGGAGAAAGAGCTTCAGAAGCTTCACGACGACTACATTGGGAAGATCGATGAGTTGCTGAAGGGGAAAGAAGCAGAAATCATGGAAGTGTAGGCGTGTCGGAGCTGACACGTCGCATCATCTTCGCGATCATTGCCGCGCCCGCAAGCGTCGCCATCGTCTACTTCGGCGACTGGATTCTGGCGATCGTGCTCTCCATTCTGGCCGCGCTAGGCGCGTGGGAATTCTTTCGTATGGCGCGTGAGACCGGCGCCTCCCCGCTCGAGCCCGCGGGAATCGCTCTCGCCGCCCTTCTGCCGCTAGCGGTACACGCAGAGCGGCTTGGAGTGTACACGCTGTCGCTGACGGCCGTCGTCGCGATGATACTCGTGCTGTTCGCGAGCACCATCTGGCTCCGTGGGCCCTCCGGGAAACCGCTTTCGGCCGTCTCGGTCACGGCCTTCGGAATACTGTATGCCGGTTTGATCTCGTACATATATGCTGTCCGGTACCACGACTACGCCGTCGGCGCGGGGGCAGGCACGGCGCTCGTATTTCTGCCGATACTTCTCACCTGGTCGACGGATGTCGGAGCATACGCGTTCGGGCGCATCTTCGGGAAGAAGAAGCTGATCCCGTCCGTCAGTCCTGGAAAAACCGTAGAGGGAGCCGTTGGCGGATTGGGCCTCACCATCGTGATCTGTCTTCTGTACGTGCGATTCATTCTGATGCCCTACGCGCAGCTCGGCCTCACTATTCAAGGAGCCGTTCTCTTCGCGATCGTCGTCAGCGTCGCGGGACAGACGGGTGATCTTGCCGAGTCGCTGCTGAAGAGAGAGGCCGGCGTCAAGGACAGCTCGCGGATACTTCCAGGGCATGGCGGAATACTCGATCGGTTGGACAGCCTGCTGTTCGTAATGCCGATTGCGTTCCTGCTGCTGGGCCGGTTGCTGCTGCCCGTTCCCCAGTGACGCGCGATCCCGCCACTTCGCCGAAAGGCGTGGCGGTGCTGGGCTCGACGGGCTCGATTGGCACGACGGCGCTCCGTGTTCTGGACCGTCAGCGCCAGCGCTTCAGAGTGAGAGCGCTCACGGCAAACAGCAACGGCGCGCTCCTCAAGGAGCAGGTCAGGCAGTTCGAGCCATCGTTCGTCGGGATGGTCGAGTCGAACGCGGATGGCGATGATGCCTGGGAAAGCGGGACCGATGCCCTCGTCGCCGCCGCGACACGCGATGACGTCGACATCGTCCTCAACGCGATCGTCGGCGCCGCTGGACTCGATGCGACGCTTGCTGCCCTCGAGAAAGGCAAGCGCGTTGCCCTCGCCAACAAGGAATCGCTGGTGATCGCCGGCGATCTCGTGCGCGCGGCGTGCGCGTCGGGATCGGGCGAGGTGATTCCCGTCGATAGCGAGCACAGCGCCATCCTTCAATGCATCACGGGGCGCCCTGCGTCTCAAGTACGCCGGGTCGTGCTTACGGCCTCCGGTGGTCCCTTTCGCGATTGGAGCAGTGACCGACTTGCCAGCGCAACAATAGAGGATGCGCTCAGGCATCCAACGTGGCGCATGGGTCGCAAGATCACGATCGACAGCGCCACGCTGGCCAACAAGGCGCTCGAAGTCATAGAGGCGCACTTTCTCTTCGGGCTGCCGTACAGTCGCATCGAGGTCGTGGTCCACCCACAGAGCGTGGTGCACTCGTTCGTCGAATTCATCGATGGCAGCGTCGTGGCTCAGATGAGCGTTCCGACGATGGAGCTCCCGGTGCTCTACGCGCTGACGCATCCGGATCGTGTGGAAGATGATGGTGTGCCGCCGTTCGATCCTGTTAAACTTTCTCCAATGACATTCGAGCCTGTGAACAACGAGCGATTCCCGGCGCTCGGCTTGGGAATCGCCGCCGGCGAGGCCGGCGGCGCGGCCCCCGCCGTGTTCAACGCTGCAAATGAATGCGCGGTCGCGGCGTTTCTCGCCGGCAAGATCGGGTTCATGGACATCGCGCGCGCAATTTCTTCCGCGCTCGAGGAGCTGCAGGAACTTCCTTCGGCCACCCGCGACCAGCTGCTGGCGGCCGACGCAACGGCGCGCCGCCACGTCCAACTGATGCTCAAGTGCTGAGCTGGCTCGCTCCGATAATCGTGTTCGGGCTCGTGGTCTTCGTCCACGAGCTCGGGCATTTCATCGCCGCCAAACTCACGGGCGTGTATGCGCCGCGCTTTTCGATCGGGTTTGGTCCATCGCTCATCAAGCGTCGCTTTGGCGAAACCGAGTACGTCCTGGCCGCACTGCCCCTGGGTGGCTACGTCCGCATGGCGTCGCGCGAGGACGAAGCAACCGCTTTTCTCGAAGGTGGCAGTGAGAACTCCGCCACCACTCCCGGGACCGCGAAAGACGGAAACGATCCGGAAGCCATGATCCCCTTCGGGCCTAAGCCGATTCCGGAATCACGGTGGTTCGAGTCGAAGCCGCTGCCGGCCCGCTTGTTCATCATGCTATCTGGCGTGACGATGAACGCCCTGCTGGCGTACGTGATCTACGTCGGGCTGCTCTGGCATTCGGGTATTCCAACACCCGTGCCCGTGGCGGCGGTTGTCAGTCCGGGCAAGCCCGCGGAGCAGGCCGGGATCCAGGTGGGCGACAGCATCGTGTCCGTCGATGGCACGCCGCTCAAGAAGTGGGAAGTCCTGCTCGATCGCATCGGCGCTTCCGCAGGCATTCCGCTGACTCTCCAGATCGTGCGCCATGGCCGACCGGTGACGATCCGCGTGACGCCGGCGGCGGAGATGGTGGCCGATCCCGTCACGGGCAAGAAGAAGCAGCTGGGGCGCATCGGCATGGTTGCGGACGAGGCCTTCGAGCCGGTGTCGCCGGGTAGAGCGTTCAGCGAAGCATGGCGGATCACGATCGACAACGGCGGGAAAATATTCTCCACGCTGCGGGTGCTGCTCTCGAGCGGGGCGGGAGTATCCGAGCTCGGCGGCCCGATAGCCATCGCTCAGGTCTCGGTTCAGGCGGCGCGAGGCGGAATCGAGAATCTTCTCGCGCTGATAGCTCTCATCAGCATCAACGTCGCGGTCTTCAATCTGCTTCCCGTCCCGATTCTAGACGGGGGCCAGATAGTGCTGAACGTAGCCGAGACTGTTCGGGGCAAGGCGTTCAGCCTGAAGACGCGCGAGCGGATACTGAAGGGAGGTCTCGTGATCATCGGCCTGTTATTTGTGACCGTGATGTTCAACGACATCAGCCGGAACATGCAGAACATCCTGAAGCTGGTCGGCCGCATTTTCGGAAAATCTGCCTAAACTTCTTCACTACGGACACGTATGGATGCAGGTCCGCTCGATAGTCGATCCGGATTCCTACCGAACTGAGTTGTGAGGCCCAATGGACGACCCGGAAACCGTTGACAAGAAGCGCGATCTTGCTGACTGGTGGCGTCCTCAGCTACCGGCAGGGCCTTCGCGTGAGCTGCCGCCGGCAGAGCATTTTCCGGAAACGGGGCCGCGTCCCCGCACCGAAGCGAGGGGAGTCGTCTCGATCTTCGGGGATAACCGGAAGACCGGCCGGTGGATTGTGCCTGAGCACTTTCGCGTGTTCTCGGTTTTTGGGAGCGCCACAGTCGATCTGCGCGAGGCTGTACTCCAGCGCTCGGTGACGGTCATCGAGACGCTGGCGATCTTCGCGGACATCCAGATAATCGTGCCGCCGGGTGTGATCGTCGAGTGCGACGGTGATGCGCTTCTGGGCGCCTTCACGGTCAGTGAAAATAAACGTAGCAAGCGTGCGACCGCGCTTCCCTTCGGCGGACCCGTCGTTCGAGTTGTGGGGAGTGCCTATCTCGCGAGCGTGACAGTGAAGGTCCGCCCGCCAAAGTGAGCGGGTCCGGTTTCGTCGCCGCGATTGAACGCTTCGAATTGTAGGACGAGACCCAAGCGGCTAAATTTGAAGGCTATGGCTTTCCCCGGCCTGGCTGAGCGTGTGGCAGATGTGCGGGCCAGAATCTCCGCGGCTGTCTCGCGAGGAGGTCACGGACAGCAGGTCACAATCGTCGCCGTAACCAAAACGCACGAAGCCGATGCGGCGCGAGCCGCGTACGAAGTCGGCCTGCACGACGTGGGGGAGAACAAAGTGCAGGAAGCGCTGAAGAAGATGGGTCAGGTGGATGTGCCCGTGCGCTGGCATCTGATCGGTCACCTTCAACGGAACAAGGTCAAGGCGCTCGAACAGTTCGTACTCCTGCACTCGCTGGACAGCGGGCGGCTGGCTGACGCGGTCTCTGCGTTCGGAGTCGCAAGGGGACGCGCGGTTGAGGCTCTGCTGGAGTGGAATCTTTCGGGCGATACGTCGAAGGGAGGTTTTACTCCTCTAGAGCTTCTGCCCGAGGCTGACAGACTTGTCTCGCTCGCGGGTGTTCGCGTTCGCGGCGTGATGACAATGGCTAGCTTTAGTGCTACGGAAAGCGAGCTGCATCGCACTTTTGCGGCGGCGCGCGATGCGAAGCAGGCTTTGGCGGAGGCGGGACATCCCGCCGAAGAGCTGTCGATGGGGATGTCGAACGACTACGAGATTGCCGTAGAAGAAGGGGCGACACTGGTGCGGCTCGGTACCACCCTCTTCGGAGCGAGGGCTAAATGATAGACGAAGCGTTTCATCTTACACCTCTCGACGTGCGCCGCTACGACTTTGGTCGGGCGATTCGCGGGTACAATCCCGCGCGCGTGGATCAGTTCCGTGACCAGGTCGCCGAGGAGATGGAGCGGCTCACGCGAATCAATCAGGATCTCGATTCCAAGGCGCGCAGCTTTCACGAGCAGCTGCGCGCGTTTCGCGAGCGCGACAAGGCACTGAACGATGCTCTCGTCTCGGCGCAGCAGCTACGCGGCGAGGTCCGCGAGCAGGCCGAGCGCGAGGCGCAGCTCATCCTCCGCGAAGCACAGGCGGAAGGCGAGCGAATCATCGAAGGCGCCAAGTCCGATGTCCGTCGCATGGAGGAGGTCCTCGACAACCTCGATCGCTCGCGCCGTACGTACCTGGCGCAGATGCGAACCCTCATTGCGCGGCAGCTCTCGGAGGTCGAGGCGTCCGACTCGCACGTCGTCGCCAACACGCTGAAGGGCGCCGGCTTGAACAACTCCTCGGGGCAATCACAGGAATGACCGCCGTCCGCCCCGTGAAGGTCGCGGGCGGAGACGAGAAGGGCAGGCGCTTTCGTCTGCTTCCGACCGATCGCTCGCCCGACGAACTCGAGAAAGAGATTCTTGCTCTCTGGAAGGGAGAGAAGCTCTTCGAGAAGACGCTTGCCCAGGCGGACGGCAAGCCGGAATTCGTTTTCTTCGAGGGCCCTCCAACCGCCAATGGCCGTCCCGGGATCCACCACGTTTTCTCGCGTACCGTCAAGGACCTGTTCTGCCGGCACCGCGCCATGCGCGGTTTTCACGTCGCGCGGAAGGCGGGGTGGGACACGCACGGACTTCCCGTTGAGATAGAAGTCGAGAAGCGGATCGAGACCGAGTTTGGAGTGCGCACGGCAAAGCAACAGATCGAGACGATCGGCGTCGAGCGGTTCAACGAGATGTGCCGTGAGAGCGTGTGGCGCTATCGTGCCGATTGGGAGGAGATGAGCGAGCGCATCGGCTACTGGCTCGACTACACCGATCCGTACGTGACTTACTCGAACAACTACATCGAGAGCGTGTGGTGGGCACTCGCGACAATGTTTCGGCGCGGGCGGCTGTACCGCGGTCACAAGGTGCTGCCCTACTGCGCGCGGTGCGGGACGACTCTGTCGAGCCATGAGGTCGCGCAGGGCTACAAGGACGTAAAGGATCCGAGCGCTTACGTGGCGCTCGATCTCGTCGAGGACAAGCCGCAGAATACCGGGGGGCGCCGGCGCATACTCGTATGGACGACGACTCCGTGGACGCTCATCTCCAACGTCGCGCTCGCCGTGAACCCGGCACTGGAATACGTGGAGCTCCGCCGGAAGAAGTCCGAGACCGATGAGACGATAATCCTCGCGCTCGCGCGCGTGGCCGCGGTGCTGGGCGATGATTTCGCCGCCCGCTGGGAAACCGTCAACACTTTCCCGGGAACGGAGCTAGTCGGAGAGAGCTACAAGCGTCCGCTCGATTGGGTGGAGTACAAGGAGGGCAGGCACGAGATAATCGTCGGCGAGGATTTCGTATCGTCGGAGGAGGGAACGGGGGTGGTGCACATGGCGCCCGCGTTCGGGGCCGACGACTACGCCGCCGGCCAGCGCAATGGACTGGCGTTTCTCCAGCCCGTGAATCTGCGCGGCGAATTCCCGGCGGAGATGCCGCTCGTCGGCGGAAAGTTCGTCAAGGACGCGGACCAGACGATTCTCGAAGAGCTCAAGCGGCGCGGCATCCTCTGGAAATCCTCGCTCCACGAGCACTCGTACCCGCACTGCTGGCGCTTCGATACGCCGCTTCTCTTCTACGAGCGGAGCTCGTGGTTCATCCGCACCACCGAATTCAAGGACGCGATGCTGGTCAGAAATTCGCGCGTCGACTGGCACCCGCCGGAGATCGGCTCCGGCCGCTTTGGCGAATGGCTGACGAACAATATCGATTGGGCCGTGTCGCGCGACCGCTACTGGGGCACGCCACTGCCGATCTGGGTCTGTGACCGCGACGCCAGCCACGCCGAGGCAATCGCGGGCTACGACGAGCTCGCGAAGCGGTCGGGCGAGACGCTCGCCGAGAATTTCGATCCGCACAAGCCCTTCATCGATCGGTACGCGTGGCCCTGTGAATGCGGCGGGACCATGACGCGCACGCCGGAAGTCGTCGATGCCTGGTTCGATTCGGGCTCGATGCCCTTCGCGCAATGGCACTTTCCCTTCGAGAACCGCGAGACGTTTGAGCGCTATTATCCGGCCGACTTCATCGCCGAGGGCGTGGACCAGACGCGCGGGTGGTTCTATTCGCTGCTGGCGATTGCGAGCGGCCTGGGCGACGCCTTGCCCAACAACCAGCTTGCCCACGAAACTCACTCGTCCGGCGTCCGCGATACAGCGCCCTATCGCTCGGTGGTCGTCAACGACCTCGTCCAGGATGCGCAGGGACAAAAAATGTCCAAGCGACTGGGCAACATCGTCGATCCTTCCACTGTGATTCCAAGGCATGGCGCGGACGCTGTGCGGCTGTTCCTCACCACATCGAGTCAGATCTGGATGCCGCGGCGATTCGACGAGTCGGGGATCCGCGAGACGGCGGGGCGCTTTCTGCTCACGTTCAAGAATGTGTACACCGGCATTTTCGCGGAATACGCGAATTTTGGGTGGAAGCCCTCGGACATCGATCCGGCGCCGGCGGAACGCCCCCTGCTCGACCGCTGGATTCTTTCGCGCCTCGCCACCGTCGAGCGCGAGACCGACGAACAACTCGGCCGCTTCGAGGCGACCAATGCCGCAAAATCGGTCATGATGTTTTTCGACGAAGACGTGTCGAAGTGGTTTGTACGTCAGAGCCGCCACCGCTTCTACGACATTGAGGAATCGGACAATCGCGCGGCGTTCGCGACGTTGCACGAGGTCCTCGCCGTCACGTGCAGACTGCTGGCCCCCTTCGCCCCATTCGTGACCGATTGGGTGCACCGGGAACTCACGGGCACTTCCGTCCACCTCGCCCCGTACACGCGCCCGGTTACGGGCGCGGTCGATGTCGACCTGGAGCGTGCGATGTCGCACGTAAGGACCCTCGCGACGCTCGGCAGAGCGGCGAGAGAGGAAGCCGGGGTAAAGGTCCGGCAGCCACTCGGCAGGCTCGTGTGTGTGGTCCCTCGTACGGGCGTAGGGGGTCGCGGTGGCGCGTCCCGCGCCGAGGCAATGCTCGAAGAGTTGAGCCCGCTTTTGGCGGCCGAGCTGAACATCAAGAAAATCGAGTTCCTCTCGAGCGCTGACGACCTAGTAACTTTAGAGGCTAGACCTAATTTCCGTTCGCTGGGTAAGAAGTTCGGCAAGAAGACGCCACTTGCCAGCGAAGCCGTTCAGGCGCTGAGCGGTGAGGCGTTGCGGGAATTCGAGGCGGGAAAGCCGTTGTACGTTTCGGTCGAGAACGAGTCTCGCGAGTTGAGCGCGGAAGATCTGACGATCGTTCGCCGCGCGTCTGGCGAGCTGGTGGTGAAGGAAGAGGCCGGGTATTTTGCCGCCCTCGATCCGGTGGTGACGCGCGAGCTGCGACTCGAGGGATTTGCTCGCGAGCTGGTGAGCCGGATCCAGAAGCTGAGAAAGGAATTGGGTTTCGCAGTGAGCGATCGCATCACGCTGTTCGTGGGAGCGAGTGCGGAGGGTCAGGAAGCGGTGAAGGCGTTTCAAAGGTGGATCGCCGATGAGGTATTGGCGGTCCGCGTCAGCATTGAGCACAAAATCGACGACACATACGCGACGCATACGTTCGACCTTGATGGGCAGAGCGTTCAAGTCGCCTTGGAGAGGGTAGGATAGAAATGGGAGCAGCAGCGGGCAACAAAAAGCCAAAGGCGATGCCTAAGAAGAACCTTCAGCACTTCGAGAAGAGACTTCTCGAGGAGAGGAAGCGCGTTCTCAAGGAACTGGGTCACTACGATGAAACGTTCGGCACCACGCCACAGGGTGCGGACGGCGATCTGAGCGCGTACTCGTTCCACATGGCCGATCAGGGGACCGACGCAATGGAGCGCGAAAAGGCGTTTCTGTTCGCGAGCCAGGAGGGGCGCTTCCTCTGGCACATAGACGAAGCTCTGCGTCGCCTTTACCGGAACCCGGAGCAGTTCGGTAAGTGTCACAACTGCGGGAAGGACATCACGTTCGAGAGACTCGACGCGCTGCCGCACGCCAGATACTGCATCGAGTGCAAGCAACGCGAAGAAGATGGAAAGCGCCAAGCCTAATCCACCCCTCTTCTGGGGGACGTTGACAGTGATCGTCGCGCTCGATCTGGTGACCAAGCTGATCGCCGCGGCCACGCTCTCACCGCAGCACATCCCCCACGAGATCCTGGGCAACCACCTCAGGCTGACGCTGGTGTACAATCCGGGCGCCGCCTTCGGGCTAAACCTCGGGATCTACTCCAGGTGGATCTTCATGGCGCTCACCGCGGGTGCCCTCGTAGTCCTGATCCGACTCTACCAGGCGACTCGACAGGGGGACTTTCTGCGAACCTTCGCGCTTGCACTCGTCTGCGGGGGAGCGGTTGGCAACCTGCTCGATCGGATCCGCTCGGCGACGGGCGTCGTGGATTTCATCGACGTCGGCATGGGTGATTTTCGCTGGCCGACCTTCAACGTTGCCGACACGGCGGTGAGCATAGGCGCGTTTCTTCTCGCGTGGGTTTTGTGGGGCGAAGAACGATCGACAGCCGCCGCAGTCGCGCCAGCTCCCGTATCGGATACGTCAACTGAGATCTAGCCTCTGAGCGACTCCAGAGAGTTTCCAGTCGAGGCGGACAGCGATGTCCGCCTCGATCTCTTTATTGCCCAGCGGGCGGAGCTTTCGCGCACCCAGGCGGCGACGCTGATCGCCCAAGGTCATGTTCTGGTGGACGGCCGCCGGGAGAAGGCAAGCTATCGAACGGAGCCCGGTCAGGTCGTCGCGGTCGAGATCCCGGCCGTGGACAAGCGCGCCATTCACGGGGAGGACATCCCTGTCAGCATCGTCTACGAGGACGAATCACTCCTCATCGTGGACAAGCCGGCGGGCATGGTCGTCCATCCGGCCCCAGGGAACTGGACTGGAACGCTGGTCAACGCTCTCATTGGGCGCGGTGGGGCGCTGTCGAGCGAAGGGGAGCCCGAGCGGGCTGGAATGGTGCACCGGCTGGACAAGGAGACGTCGGGACTCCTGGTTGTCGCGAAGACCGACCGTGCTCACAGACTCCTGAGCGCCGCCATAGCCGCACGGCGGGTGGTCCGGCGCTACGCGGTGATGACGTGGGGCCATGTGACGAGCGACGCGTTCACGATCGACAAGCCGATAGCCCGGGACCCGCGAGACCGGAAGCGCATGGCAATCGTCAATAAGGGTCGGCCGGCCAAGACCGACCTCATACGCCTTGCCCGGTTCGACGCGGGGGACCTTCTTCGTGCGCATCTTCATTCAGGACGGACTCATCAAATCCGCGTTCATCTCGCGTCTATCGGCCATCCTGTCATGGGCGACGACGTGTATGGAGGAGGCGGAGGACGTCGTGTGGCCGGACTTCCTCCCAAGCGGCATTTCCTCCACGCGGGCTGGCTCGCGTTCAACCACCCTGTGACCGGCAAGCCGCTCGACTTTCGGTCTCCACTTCCGGAGGACCTGTCACACGCGCTGGCTGTGATCTCGGGCGAACACCCGCTGCCGGCCGGAGCCGATCCGCTCACTGCGTTCCGCTTCTATGAGTGAGGCAGCCACGGTTCCGCCCGAAGAAGAGATCGTTCAGGAGGAGCCGCCTGTTCCCACGCGGCGCCTGCTGGTGTTCGACGTTGGCGGAGCAGTATTCGCGTGCGACATGGATTTTTTTCGTGAGATAGTGCCCGTGCAGCGAACGACCAGGCTCCCGGGCGCGCCGGATACGGTTTGCGGCCTGATCAACCTTCGCGGGACGATAGTGACGGTCATCGACGGGGGAGTCACGCTCGGCAAGCGTCCCGCCGCCAAAGGATCCGGCCTCATTCTGCTCATCGACTACTTCGAGCGGCTGGCCGGTATTGCCGTGGACGACGTGCGCGACATCCACGATGTTCCGCTGGACCAGATCACCGATTCAAAAGTTACCGATTCGCTGGCGGCGGTGATCGTGACCGGAGCTGTAGAGATCGAAGGAAAAGAAGTAATCGTGCTCGATGTCAGGGCGTTGGTTCAGGAAGTCATCGGACAAGGGAGGTAGGGTGAGCAGCACTGTTCTGGTTTGTGACGACGCGGTGTTCATGCGGACCATGGTTAGCGACATACTTTCTCAGGCTGGGTTCACAGTCGTGGGTGAAGCCGAGAATGGAAAGCAGGCGGTGGAGAAGTATCAACAGCTCAAGCCCGATCTCGTGACGATGGACATCATCATGCCCGAGATGGGCGGGATCGAAGCGGTCAAGCAGATCACCCAGCTCGACCCGACGGCGCGGATCCTCATGTGCAGCGCCATGGGCCAGCAGGCGCTGGTACAGGAGGCGTTGCAGGCGGGAGCCCGAGACTTCGTCGTGAAGCCGTTTCAGCCGAGCAGAGTGCTCGAGGCGGTGCAGCGGGTGCTCGCCTAGGTGGATACCGGCCGCTACGCCAAGCTGTTTCTCTCCGAGAGCCGCGAACACATCTCGGAAGTGAACCACGCGCTCCTCGACCTGGAGCGCGGGGGCAGCGACGCGGCCATCGCACGTCTTTTCCGCTCGGTCCACACGATCAAGGGCATGGGCGGCGCCATGGGCTACGCCACAGTGAGCGAGCTCTCGCACGAGCTGGAAACCCTGCTCGACAAGATCAGGAGCGGTTCGGTCGTCGTGACACCGAACATCATGGATACGCTGTTTGCAGGCGCGGATGCGCTCGAGCGCGCGGTGGATCTCGTGACGGCGCCGACGCCGACACAGCTCGACATCAGTGACATTCTCACCCGTATTCGGGCGGCCTCGAGCGAGGAAACCACTCAGAGCTTCACGTCCGAGTTTGCTACTATCGCCATCGAAAAGAAGGAAGACACCGCCGCTCCGCTCGCGAAGCCCACCCGCCACGTTCGCATCGATGCGAGGCGGCTGGACACACTCATGAACGTGATGGGGGAGCTCGCGATCGCACGCGATCGTATCGCGCAGATCGCCGAAAAACTGGGCGACGAAGGGCTCCTGGAGGCGACGCTGCGCGCATCACAGATCGTTTCAACGCTGCAAAACGAGATCATGACCAGCCGGATGGTACCGGTCTGGCAGGTCTTCGATCGCTTCCCGCGCGTCGTTCGCGATACCGCGCGCGCTCTCGGCAAGGAGATCGAGTTCAAGATCGAAGGCAAGGAGATCGAGCTCGACCGATCCATGCTCGACGAGATGGGCGAGCCCGTGCTTCACCTGCTTCGCAATTCCCTGGATCACGGCATCGAGACGCCCGCCGAGCGCAAAGCCGCGGGAAAGGTCCCGACGGCGACGTTAACGCTCACCGCCGAGCGCGATCGCGCGACGGTCCTGATCCGCGTTACCGACGACGGTCGCGGGATCGATCAAACGAAGGTGCTTCCCCGCGCCAAAAAGCTCGGGCTGGTCGATCAGGGGACAACCGAGCTCTCCGAGGATGATCTCGTCCGCATCATCTCCCGTCCCGGCTTCTCCACGGCCGAGAAGGTGACCGACATCTCGGGCCGCGGTGTCGGCTTCGACATCGTCGCCAGCAAAGTGCGCGCGCTTGGCGGCTCGCTTGAAGTTCACACCGATGCCGGACTCGGCACCAACGTCAGCATGCGGCTGCCCCTCACCCTGGCGATCTCTCGTGCGCTCATTGCGCGCGTGGACGCCGAGCTCTATGCCATTCAGCTCACCCACGTCCTCGAGACATTCTCGTTGTCGGCGCCGATGCTGCTCGAGGTGAAGGGCAAGGAAGTCGTTGCGATCCGGGACGACCTGTTCCCGGCGATCTGGCTGCGGCACCGCGTTGGCCTGTCGGCTCCCGACAAATCAGCCGGACAAGTCGTTCTCGTAGAGCTGGCAGACAAGCGCGCAGCGCTGATCGTCGATGAGTTCGTCGGACAGCAGGAGATCGTCGTCAAGCAATTCGACGGCGTTAGCGGCAGCAGAACACTATTCAGCGGCGTCACCATCCTAGGCGATGGCGCTCCGGCACTCATCATAGACCCATCCATACTTCTCTGACATGACAACTCGCCGCGACGCACGGACAGAAAGCGGAAGCGCCCTTCTCAGCGGTGCGCGACTCGACGCGCTCCGCGAGGTTGCGAACATCGGAGCGGGCCATGCCGCAACCGCGCTCTCTACGCTGACAGGCACGCGCATCATGATCAGCGTGCCCATGGTAAACATCGTCCCCCCCGGCGACTTCGTGCCCGAGATCGCTGCGCACGACGAGATCGTCGCCGTCCAGATGTCATTGACCGGAGACATTGGCGGACAGACCGTATTCCTTCTGGCCACCCACGCCGGACTTCGATTGGCGGAGAGGATGCTCAGGCGCAAGCGAGGCACATCGCCCAGCCTTGGGCAGCTCGAGCAGTCCGCGCTCAAGGAAGCGGGCAACATTCTGGCGGGGGCGTACCTCACGGCGCTGAGCGAATTTCTGGGAATGGCCCTCATGCTGTCGCCGCCGACGTTCACGACCGGTGACTCCGCCCACGCCCTTCGCACCCTCGGCGATCACGCCCCGCGCGCCGACTCTCCTATCCTCTGCGTAGAGACGGAATTCTTTCTGGAAGAGCCAGCGGAGAGCCTGCATGGATTCTTTCTTCTGGTTCCGGATTCCAAGGCAATCGACGCCATTTTTCGCGCGGTGCGCGTAGACTGACACGATGAGCCCGGCGGCAACCGCCCCCAAAACGGCAGCCGCGAATGGCGGAGAGGTCGAAATCCTGCGGTCCTTCGCCCATCGAATCGATCCGTCGGACGCGGGCGCCTATAACAACCTCGGGGTTCTCTACTTCAGGAAGGGTCTCACCGACGAAGCGATCGTCGCGTTCTCGCGCGCGCTTGCGCTTGACGAGCGCATGGGCGTCGCGCGGAGGAACCTCGAGATTGCGTATGGCGAGAGCGGAATTCTCGAGCGGCGTCTGCACGAGCTCGAGGAGCGCCTTCGCGCGAATCCCGAAGATCTGGAAGCGCTCGTTCAGAGCGGAATCGCCGAGAAGACCGCGGGGCGTCTGGAGCGCGCGCATGCGCTGTTTCAGCGCGCGATCGCGCTCGATGCGAACAGCTCGGTGCTCCACTTTCTGCTCGCGGAGACCCTGTACAATCGGGGCCTGCACGAAGACGCGATGCGCTCCGTTCGTCGCTCGATCGAGATCAACCCCGACAATCCCGACGCTCTCTACCTGATCGGCTTCATCCTCGGCGACCTTGGTCGGAGCGAGGAGGCGGCGGAGGCGAATCGTCGCGCCGTGATGCTCAACCCCACGCTGGTGCGAGCCCAGGCGAACCTCTCGCTGGAGATGTACCGCCACGAGGTCACGCCCAGTCACCAGCAGAAAACGCCGGCAGGCGCGCACATCACCCTCGGGCGGGCCCTTCGTCAGAAAGGATATTTTCAGGAAGCACTGCGCGAGTACGAAAAAGCCATCGAGGGCGGAGAAGCAAATGCCGAAGTGCTCCAGGCGATGCTCGAGCTATATCTCCTTCAACGGGACACTGGCGCGGCGATCGCGACCGCTGACCGGTTTGCGCGCGAATTCTCGCCGACGGCGAAGACGTGGAACGGGCGCGGAGTTGCGCTCCAGCTGGAGGGGAGACACACCGAGGCGGAGGAGAGTTACAACAAGGCTCTCGAGATAGATCAAAGCTATTCCTACGCTCAGAACAACATTGGCGTTCTCGTCTGGCACAAGGGCGACACCAAGAACGCAATCAACGCATTTCGGCGCGCGCTTCAGGTCGCATCACCGCCGGTCGAAGCGCGCCTCAATCTCGCGCTCGGCCTTTTCCGCAGAAAGCACATAGACCTCTCGCTCGAAGCGTATCGGCAGGTGCTGAGCAGCGCACCCGAGCACCCTGTCGCCTGGAATGGAATCGGACTGATACTCGTCGAGCTCGAGAAATACTCCGACGCCAGAAACGCCTTCGCCCGCGCGATCCAGTCGAATCCGGAGTTCGCGGAGGCGCACTACAACCTGAGCTTCACGCTATCGAACCTCGGTGATTTCACGGCGGCGCTGCGGGAGACCAAGCGTGCGCTCTCGCTCGATCCGATGTACACGCCGCAGAAGCTCGAGCTCGCCATCGAGCTTCCGCACGAGGAGATCCGGCTCACCGTCGCCCCGCCGATTACCGAAATGGACACTTCGGTGGATCACGTGGAGGATTTCCATTTCGATCCCGCAATTATCGAGGAGCTGTTCGCCGTCAAGCCGACTCGCTCGGAGCCGGCGGCCGAAGAGCCGTTGGCCGGCTTTACGCTCGCGCGCGACCTGATCACCAAGGGTCTTTACGATCGGGCTCAGGGCGAGATCGCACGGGTTCTCTCGCGCGGCGGGGACAAGATCATCGGCCTCGTGCTGGCGGGCGACGGGTTCGCGGCTCAGGGACTTCACGGCGAAGCGCTGGAGCGCTACAGGCGCTCGCTCGAGCTTGAGCCGGCGAACATCTTCGCGCGGCAGGGCACCGCGCGCTCACTGCTGGCGCTTGGCCGCGCGGAAGAAGCGCGTCCGTTCGCGGAAGCGCTCGTGGAAGCTGGAAGCACCGACGTGAATCTGCTCCTGCTTGCAGCCGAGGCACGCGTGGCCTCGCTCGACAAGGGCGGCGCGCGCGAAATCCTGTCGTCGCTCCGGAAGAGCGACGACCGAAATGCCAACGTGATGAAGCGCGTCGGCGATCTATACGGCTCCCTGGGTGATTCCGGCGACGCGGTTGCGGCGTATCGCGCGAGCCTGGCGATCGACGAACGTCAGGTGGACACCCGCGTCGCCCTCGGAAGGCTCCTCGCCAAAGCGGGTGACGACATGGGCGCGATCAGAGAGCTGGAAACTGTTCTGGTTACAGCCCCGAACCACGACGCTGCCGTGGTAGAGCTGGTTGGACCGTATCGCCGCACGGGCCGCTCGCGAAGCGCCTTGCCGCGCGTCGTAGCACTCATTCGTCGGGACGTCTATCACTTCGCCGCTCTCATCGCGCTCGGAGAGATCCTCATCGATCTCGCCCGCGAGAGCGACGCGCTGAACGCATTCGAGCGAGTGTTGCGCTTCGACCCGAATCACGGTGACGCGCTCCGCTATTACAGGCTGCTGCAGCGGGGAAGGATCTAATGGCGATCGAAGGCCCGCTACGCGAGCTCGGCATCCACGACGTCTTCCAGCTCCTCGACCTGAGCCGGAAGACGGGGACGCTGCGCATCACGTCTCCGGAAAAGAACAACGAGGGAAGCGTCTACTTCGACGCGGGCACGATCGTGGCCGCGACGATGAAGAGCAATCCTCACCTGCTGGGCACCATCCTCGAGCGGTCGGGAAAGGCGACTCCCTCGGACCTCGCGCGCGCCACCGCGATGCAGCGTGCCGGCGACAAGCGTCGTGTGGGCGAGATCCTGGTCGCGCACGGGATCGTCACGCCGCGCGACATCGACCGCTTCATGCGGCTCCAGATCGAGACCGTGGTGTTCGACCTGATGTCGTGGTCGGAGGGATTCTTCTCCTTCAGCGAGGAGCCTCCCCGTCCCATGCGGAAGGACATCGCCGTCCGGGTCAGTACTGAATCCTTGCTGATGGAAGGCGCGCGCCGCATCGACGAATGGTCGCGTATGGCCGACAAGATCCCCGACGCGCGGGTGATGCCGAGGCTCGCGCCGCTCGACGAAGGACCCGAGTCGTTCATCGATCTGCTCCCGCGTGAGTGGGAGGTCCTGTCTGTAATCGACGGCGAGAGAAATCTGCACGAGATCGCCAAGCGCCTGGTGCTGGCGGAATTCGAAGTTGCCAAGATCATCTACGGAATGCTCAGCACGGGGCTGATCGACATCACGCCGTACGAAAACGGGGCGACCCATGTCTGAGTCGGCCCGCACCCTGTTTGCCCCCGCGATCGGAGACGCGGAGCAGACGGCGTTGCTCCTCGATGCCGGGGGCGTGCCCCTGGCCGGCAGCTACGTCGACGACCGGGGTCGCGACATCTCGGCGGAGATCGGCACGGCGCTCAGCGGAGTAGGCAGGGAAGTGTCGCGCTCGATGAGACTGCTCTCCATTGGTGCGTGGACGGCGGTCGTAGTCGAAACCGACGCGGCCACAATTGCGCTCGCTCCCGCACCGGAAGACGGACTCGTGCTTCTGGCGTCAGCGTCGACAGTGCCGCTGGGTTTGGTTCGTCGGGTGCTTTCTCGGTCGGTTGCACTGGCGATCAACTGGATGCAGGGGCGGGCATGAAGGGCGCACTCACAGAGGTCGTCGCCACGCTGTCGCACCTTCCCGGAGTGCTGGCCGCGATGATCGTGGGCGCTGCGGACGGCCTGATCATCGAGACGAGCGCGATGAAGGGAGCGGCCGTGGGCGCCACGGATTCGCGCAAGCACACGGCGGCGCTCGCGGCGTACCTTTACTCGAAGATCACGCGGGCGTCCGACACCGCCAGGCTCGGCACGCCGGCATTCATGCGCCTCGAAGCCGAGCGCGGCCAGGTTTGCGTGGTGGGCGCGGGTGACGTGGTCCTGGTCACGATCGTGGCGTCGGACGCCAATCTGGGAAGAGTGAGACTGGATATGATGAAGGCAAGCCGAGGCAAATCGTGACGCGCCCGACCGTGGCGGAGCCGTGGGTCGAGGCGCCGCTAAAGCGACTGATGGAGGACGCGCGTCTCATCTCGGGAGTGATGCTCTATCCGTCGGGAAGGGCGGTCGGCCAATTCGGCTTCACTAACGCTGCCGATGTGATGTCGGTGTGCGCCCTGACGTCGGCAATCAACGCGTCGGCTCGAGAGCTTGGCAGGCAGCTCGACGGCAAGCCCTTTCTGGAAATGCACCACACGGGGTCGGAGCGTCAGGTCTTCATGGCGCGCTGCGCGGCGGCCGGCCAGGAATTTCTCTTCGTCGGCGTATTCGACAGCGAGAGCTCGCTCGGCATGGTCGAGATCTACTTCGAAGAATTCCAGAAGGCGCTGGTGAACATTCGCCCGGACGCGGACGCGCCGAAGATCGTTCCAGCGGGCGATTTCGAGGGAGAGCTCAATCGCAGCCTCGACGCGCTCTTCGGCCCACTGGGAAGGTAGAATGTCCGTCGTCAACTACAGCACCCGCGAGATCACCTGCAAGATCGTGTACTACGGTCCGGGCCGCTCTGGCAAGACCACGAACCTGCAGCACGTCTACTCGCAGCTGCCCGAGGAGAGAAAGGGCAAGATGGTCTCGCTCGCGACCGAGACCGACCGGACGCTCTTTTTCGACTTTCTCCCGCTCGACCTGGGCACTATCTCCGGATTTGCGACGCGATTTCAACTCTACACCGTGCCTGGCCAGGTCTATTACGCGGCGACGCGCAAGCTGGTCCTCCAGGGAGTGGACGGTGTCGTCTTCGTTGCCGACAGTCAGTCGCGCCAGCTCGCGGAGAACATCGAGAGTCTCCAGGATCTGCACGCCAACCTGGCCGACGAAGGACTCGATCCGCGCACTCTTCCACTGGTGATGCAGTACAACAAACGCGATTTGCCGGCGGGCGAGATCAGCACGATCGCGGAGCTCGACGACATTTTGAACTTCCGGGCAGTCCCGCACTTCGCGGCCAACGCGATCGACGGGGGCGGCGTGTTCGAGACGCTTCGCAGCATCTCGTCGATCGTACTGGGTCGCCTCAGCGCTCCCGCATCCAAGGGATCCTGATTCATGGCGACGGATGTGAAGAGCGGTGCCGAGGGCGAGGATGAAGAGGGCGGAGAGTTCGCCGAATTCATGGCCGATATCAGCCAGGAGATCGCGCAGCGCGTCGCGTCGCTCTCCCCTTCGCCAAAGAGCACGCCCGCCCAAAGGAAGGAGCCGACCCCGGCGAGGGATCCAGGCATCATACAGGACTGGGACAACATCGCGGACAGAATGATCGAGGAAATGCGCTGATGGCTATCAAGGGTAGCCTGAAAGAGGCGAGTCTCCCCGACGTTCTGCAGTTGTTATCCATGGGAAAAAAGACGGGCTGTCTGGGGCTCTCGCTACACGACAGCTTTGGCTCGATCTACTTCGACGGCGGACGCATTTGTCACGCGGCCATTGTCAATCGTCCACTCGACACCGAAAATTCCGTCTACACGCTCTTCACGTGGACGAGCGGGACTTTCAACTTCGAGCCCGGTGTTGAGCCCGAAGACGGGGCGGAGCGGGTGTCGGTCGACCCTCAATCGCTGCTCCTGGAGGGTGCGCGACGCGTCGACGAATGGTCGCTCATCGAAAAGAAGATTCCGAGCTTCGACGTCGTGTTCAGCATCGACCGTCCTCGACTTCTGATGAACCACGACACGCTGTCGCCCGAGCAGGAGGCGCTTCTCCCGCTCATCGACGGCCACCGCGACATCAACGGCCTCATCCGCGATTCAACTCTGGGTGAATTTGAGGTCGGAAAGGCTCTATATGGATTGCTGAATGCATCCTTCCTTCTTCCGGTAGGTCGCAAGCGAACGACGCCGACGCTGCCCCGCAACGCGAGTCCTCTGGAGCGCCGCGAGTTGGCGAGCGCACTGTACAGAGCCGGCATGCACGACGAGGCACAGCGCGAGTTCCGCGCGCTGGTAGAGGAGGCAGCAGATCCGGTCGCGTCCTTCTTTCTCGGCCTCATCTCGATGCGGCGGAAGGAATGGGCGAGCGCGGTAAACGCATTCATGACCGCCGCGCCGCACGCTCCGAGCAGGACGAGCCTTTTGCACAACCTCGCGCTCGCGTACGAGCATCTCGGCCAGCTCGAGAAAGCCAAGCTGGTAATCGATCGGGCGCTTGGCGCGGGAGGGAGCGGCGAGCCGCTCATTCAGCTGGAGTCAGCCGTCATCTCTGCGCTCATGGGCGACGTCCAGGCGGCCAAGGTGGCCCTGAGCGAGGCGCGAAGCCTGTGGACGCCGAGTGCGCCGCCTCCGGTGTGGTTCCACTACGCATCCAAGGTTGCGGCGATGTCGGACGACCCCGACCGAGAGATGCTCCTTCTCTCGGCCGCAGCGGAAACGCATCCCGAATCGCCGGTGCTGCTCAACAATCTCGCCGCCGCGTATCTGAAGCGGGGCGACTACGTCCACGCGCGCGAGACGGCGGAAAAGGGAATTGCCGTCGCGCCGGAGATTCCGCAGCTTCGGCGCAATTTGTCGGCCGCTCTCGAGGGAATATCGCGCGCCGATCGCAACGACCCCCAGCCGACGAACCGGTCCTGAAAGCAACTAGGGAAATGATTGATGCGGATGACGTTGAGTTCCGCGCGCTGATGGACAAGATCACGCGAGAGCGTGGCTTCCAGTGCTCGAGCTACAAGGACAAGTGTCTCCGCCGGCGAATAGCAGTCCGCCTGCGCGCGCGGGAGCTCTCGAGCTGTGCGGAGTATTCGCGCATCCTCGATGCCGACGAGCGCGAGTATGAGCGCCTCATGCGGTCGTTGACGGTCAACGTCACCAAGTTCTTCCGTAACTGGGAGACGTACTCCGCCATCGATCAGAAGGTGATTCCGGATCTCTTGGGGCGATCGGAGCGCGAGATTCGCGTCTGGAGCGCGGGCTGCTCCTCGGGTGAAGAACCGTACTCGCTCGCGATTCTGATGCACAGACACGCGGCGGCACGCGAGGCGGGGCGGCTCGATGCCATCTCGATTGTCGGCACCGACATTGACACCGATTGCCTGGCCGAGGCGGAGGCAGCGGTATACAAGGATTCCGCACTCGGCGACACTCCAGCGGATCTGCGGCGCGATTATTTCTCGCGAGAAGAGGGACTCAACACGGTGGTTCCCGCGGCCCGGCAACTCGTAAAACTCGAAGTCAATGACCTGCTCCACTTCAGGCCGCCCCTCACCAATGCGCACCTCATCGTGTGCCGGAACGTGATCATCTACTTCGAGCGCGCGGCACAGGACGCACTCTTTGCGCAGTTCCACCGCGCCTTGGCCCCGGGCGGATTCCTGGTTCTGGGAAAAGTGGAAACCCTTCTGGGTGATTCGAGGAATCTATTTTCGCCGGTAAATGCGCGAGAACGCATTTTTCGGAAGCTCTGACGCGCTCAGCGCCCATGAGCGAGAAGCCTTCTACCGTGCTGGTCGTAGACGATAGCGCGTTCATGCGCACGCTGATATCGGAGATGGTCGAGTCTACGCAGGAATTCCGGGTGGTCGGTACAGCGTCCGACGGCATCGAAGCGATCGAGGCCGTTCGATCGCTGGATCCGGATATAGTCACGCTCGACATCGAGATGCCGCGACTCGACGGGCTGAAGGCGCTCGAAACGATCATGCGCGAAATGGCGCGCCCCGTGGTGATGCTGAGCGCGGCGGGATCAGAGCGCGGAAACGAGATGACGCTGCGCGCTCTCGAGCGCGGCGCGGTCGAGTTTGTGAGAAAGCCGTCGGGTCCGATCAGCATCGACCTGCTCACGGTCCGCCAGGAGCTGCTCGCGGCGCTGGGCGCGGCCCGGTCGGTCAACATGGCCGGAGTGAGGACGCCTCCGCATTCCGGCGTTCGCGTCGGAACCGAGACGATACCCAAGAAAACCGCGGGAGCGGCGACGAGAGTGGTGGTCATAGCTTCGTCGACGGGCGGGCCGCGCGCGCTGGGAGAGATAATCCCCAATTTGCCGGACAATCTTGGAGCAGCTGTGATGGTGGTTCAGCACATGCCGCGAGAGTTCACGCGGACGCTAGCGCACAGGCTCGATCTCATGAGTCACCTTCCGGTCGCCGAGGCAACTGATGGAGAGGCCGTGCTCGAGAACCACGCCTATCTTGCACCCGGTGGTTTTCACATGACGGTAACCGGC